>NZ_JBSVVZ010000069.1:0-36979 GCF_054071875.1 Pseudomonas sp. SDO524_S393
GGCTGATACACCGCATTCGCGAGCAAGCCCGCTCCCACATTGGTATGCGGTGAACCTTGAGACATTTGTTCCAGACATGAAAAAGCCCGCAGCGACGGCGGGCTTTTTCTTACAAGCAGGTGACAGACCTCAGATAGGTCGGCTGCCGTACTTGTTATCAGGCTTCTTGGGTGGGTCTGCCACCACATTGGCCTCGACTTCCTGCACTTTGCCGCCTTTGGCGAGGAATTCTTCCATCGCACGGGCCAACGCATCGCGCTCTTTGTTCTTGGCTTCAACGCTCGGCAGTTCGTCTACCGATACAGCTGCCTTGGCTTTGCCTTTGGCCGCCGGAACCGGTGCGTCATCACCAACGTCGTCATCGGCAACGTCTTCCGCCGCCGCTTCAAGACCTTCTTCGGTGTCGTCTTCGTCACCTACTTCGAGTTCGTCGTTTTCCAGATCATCGTCGCTCATGTTCTACCTCATGACTTGCGAAAAGCAGATTAGTTATAGCCCAGCTTCACCCACTGTCGAAGGCTGCCGAGAAAAAATCAACATCCACAGGATTTCCCGTGGCTTATGCCCCATCACCGTGCAACGTGGCGAGGACTTTACGAGCACCGCCATGATCACGGTGCTCGCCCAGATAAACACCTTGCCAAGTCCCCATCGCCAAGCGGCCGGCCCTGACCGGCAAACTCAGCTGGCAGCCCAGGAGACTGGCCTTGAAGTGCGCCGGCAGATCGTCCGGACCTTCGTCGTTGTGTTCGAACCCACTGAGGCCTTGCGGCACCAGCGAATTGAAAAAACGTTCGAAGTCACGGCGAACCGCCGGATCGGCATTCTCGTTGACGGTCAACGAGGCCGAGGTGTGCTGCAGCCACAGGTGCAACAGGCCCACACGGCACGCCTTCAATTCAGGCAGGCCGGCCAGCAACTCATCGGTCACCAGGTGAAAGCCCCGGGGCTTTGCCCGCAGGGTAATCAGGGTCTGTTGCCACATACAGTTCTCCGCCCATCGGCGCGCATTCTAGCGCGCTCTGGGAAAAAACAAAGTGCCGAATACGCCCACATGCCTGTAAGACATTCGCACACTGAAAAGTGCCATGCACAGCCCATCACAAACATTGCGCAAAAACCGTTACAGCACGTTGTGAATGACAAACGCCAGGCAAAAAAATGCCCGGCAAGCCGGGCATCTTTTTTCCGCGTACTTACAAGTTGTAGCCGCGTTCGTTGTGTTGCGCCAGATCGAGGCCCACGGCCTCTTCTTCTTCGGTCACCCGCAGCCCCATCACTACATCCAGCACCTTGAGGATGATGAACGTCACAATAGCGGTGTAGATGACGGTGAAGCCCACACCCTTGGCCTGGATCCAGACTTGTGCAGCCACGTCAGTTACGGTGCCGAAGCCGCCCAGTGCAGGGGCTGCGAACACGCCGGTGAGGATCGCGCCGACGATACCACCAATACCGTGTACGCCGAACGCGTCCAGGGAGTCGTCGTAGCCCAGCTTGCGTTTCAGGGTGGTGGCGCAGAAGAAGCAGATCACACCGGCGACCAGGCCGATTACCAGGGCGCCCATCGGGCCGACAGTGCCGGCGGCCGGAGTAATTGCCACCAGGCCGGCCACCACCCCCGAGGCGATGCCCAGTGCGCTTGGCTTACCGTGGGTGATCCATTCGGCAAACATCCAACCCAGCGCGGCGGCAGCGGTAGCGATCTGGGTGACCAGCATCGCCATACCGGCGGTGCCGTTGGCGGCGGCGGCGGAACCGGCGTTGAAACCGAACCAGCCGATCCACAGCATGGCTGCGCCGATCAGGGTGTAACCCAGGTTGTGAGGTGCCATCGGCGTAGTCGGGAAACCTTTGCGCTTACCGAGCACCAGGCACGCTACCAGACCGGCAATACCGGCATTGATATGCACCACGGTGCCGCCTGCGAAGTCCAGCACGCCCCAGTCACCGAGCAGCGAGCCAGGACCGCCCCAGACCATGTGGGCAATCGGTGCGTAGACCAGAGTGAACCACACGCCCATGAAGATCAGCATCGCGGAGAACTTCATGCGCTCGGCGAAGGCACCCACGATCAGCGCAGGGGTGATGATGGCGAAGGTCATCTGGAAGGTAACGAACACCGCCTCTGGGAACAGCGCCGCAGGGCCGGTAATGCTCGCTGGGGTCACACCCGACAGGAACAGCTTGGACAGGCCGCCGACAAACGAATTGAAGTTGACGACGCCGGCTTCCATCCCGGTGGCATCGAACGCCATGCTGTAGCCGTAGACGAACCACAGGATGGTGATCAGACCGGTGATGGCGAAGCACTGCATCATCACGGAAAGAATGTTTTTGGAGCGAACCATGCCGCCGTAGAACAGCGCCAGGCCCGGGATGGTCATGAACAGCACCAGCGCAGTGGATGTGAGCATCCATGCGGTGTCGCCGGAATTGAGGACTGGAGCAGCCACTTCGTCTGCCGCCATGGCCAGGCTTGGCATTACGATGGACAACAGGGCGCCTAGCCCTGCGAGTTTACGCAGAGTCATATTGTTTTCTCCTGGGGCTTGGGGGTTTGGCGGCTTAGATTGCGTCGGTATCGGTTTCGCCGGTACGGATGCGAATAGCCTGTTCCAGATTGACCACGAAGATCTTGCCGTCACCGATCTTGCCGGTGTTGGCGGCCTTGGTTATCGCCTCGATAACCCGGTCAAGATCCTTGTCGTCAATGGCGACATCAATCTTCACCTTTGGCAGGAAATCGACCACGTATTCCGCGCCGCGATACAGCTCGGTGTGACCCTTCTGCCGACCGAAGCCTTTGACCTCAGTAACGGTAATGCCCTGCACGCCGATTTCGGACAACGACTCGCGTACATCGTCCAACTTGAACGGCTTGATGATGGCAGTGACTAGCTTCATGAAAACTCTCTCCCGAATTGGTGGACTTGCCCCAGGAAAACAAACCCGTCTCAAGTCTAAGCGCAGTGCCTGGCTTTGTAACGCGTCGTCGCCTCGGCATTTACCGTTGCGACGCCAGCGAACCACTGGTGACGAAACCTGTACCCCTGATCCGTCGGCGCACTGCATTCGTCACAGCGACTGCATCAGTGCATGGGTCATGATCGTCTAAGCAGAAACCTTGCCAGCTCCGTAAAAATCACTGAAATCAGTCCTTTGCCCACTTATGCCCACCTGCGGGGCTTTTTTGTCGCGCCATTGCGCACGAAAACGGTGCGACCGCGCCCGGCCCCATGCGCGAAAAGCGTGCGCTCACGGTCGCGAAAAAGACTATAGACGCTGCGTGATACACTGCCGGCCAACAGTTTTCCGGAATGTTTCCCATGCTCGCGCCCAAAGACCTCCTCGACGCCCTGAGCGGCCATGCCTCTCGCTTGTTCAGCGGCGACACCCCGCTGCCCCGCAACGAAATCGAAAGCCAGTTCAAGGCACTGCTGCAAAGCGGCTTCAGCAAGCTCGACCTGGTCAGCCGGGAAGAGTTCGATAGCCAGATGGTGGTGCTGGCCCGCACACGTGCACGGCTGGAGAGCCTGGAGGCGAAGGTGGCAGAGCTGGAAGCACGGCTGACACCGCCCTCTGCTGACTGAACGCGGTTCCTGTAGGAGCTGGCTTGTCGGATAGCCGCACCGCTGCGATACAGCCGACTCGGTATTTCAGTTGCGCCGAGGCGATGCTATCGCCGCGGTGCGGCGATCCGACAAGCCAGCGCCCACATAAAGCGCCGTGGGTTACTCTGGATACGTTCTGTAAAACCTCCCCACCTCGCTCTCTCCCACCTCGTCTACCCTTGAGAAACCGCAGGAAGCGGCCCCCTTTCAAGGAACAAGCATGTCTCTCGCAATCGTCCACAGCCGCGCCCAAATTGGCGTCGAAGCCCCCGCCGTCACTGTCGAAGTGCATATGGCCAATGGGCTGCCGTCCCTGACGCTGGTGGGGCTGCCGGAAACCGCCGTCAAGGAAAGCAAGGACCGCGTACGCAGTGCCATCCTCAACAGCGCGCTGCAATACCCCGCCCGCCGCATCACCCTCAATCTCGCGCCTGCCGACCTGCCCAAGGACGGCGGGCGTTTTGATTTGGCGATTGCGTTGGGGATCCTCGCCGCCAGCGTTCAGGTGCCATCGTTGATGCTCGACGATGTGGAATGCCTGGGGGAACTGGCGCTGTCCGGCGAGGTGCGTGCGGTGAAAGGTGTATTGCCCGCCGCGTTGGCGGCACGCAAGGCCGGGCGCACCGTGATCGTGCCCAGGGCTAATGCCGAGGAAGCCTGTCTGGCTTCGGGGTTGAAGGTGATTGCGGTGGACCACTTGCTGCAAGTGGTGGCGCACCTCAATGGACAGGTACCGATCGAGCCGTTCAAGTCCGATGGCTTGCGGCTGTTGAGCAGGCCCTATCCCGACTTGAGCGAGGTCCAGGGCCAGCTCGCCGCCAAGCGCGCGCTGTTGATCGCGGCGGCAGGCGCACACAACCTGCTAATGTTGTGTGACAAAACACCCAATCGCTTTTGATAGAAGTTCCAGTTCTAGGAATGAAACGGTTATAGTGAGTCCGGCTGTGACCTCAACACTAAAACGGATGTGACTTTATAAGGATACATAATGCAAGTTTCGATTATCGCGCAGCCCGGCCAACAACTTGGGAACGAAATATCAAACCTATTAGACTCGGGCTACATTTTCCAAGAAATAGCGTTTGTATCCGCATTTGTTGGGTTACGGGCTGTTCTTCGACTGAAAGACAAACTTCAAAATCACGCCCAAAACAACAGTCGCATTAACTTCACTGTCGGAATTGATCTTGGTGGCACAAGCAAAGATGTCCTAGAAGAACTGAATTCCTGGCCAGCAACAACTCACATCGTTCACAACCCTATTCCAAGAATTACATTTCATCCGAAACTATACTACTTCAAGTCACAAAACTTTGCTGTTTTGTATGTGGGGTCAAACAATTGGACAGATGGCGGACTTTACACAAACTACGAATTAGCCACCAAATATGAATTCGCCTTCCCCCAAGACGAACACAATTTTCATAACATAATTATGCAGTTGCAACAATTCCTAAACCCCAGTGGACTAACGACTCAATTGCTTACATCACAATTGATTCACGAATTGTCACAACGTGGAACCATTGTTTCGGAGCAAGAAGCAAGAAGACGGCGCAACTATACGGTTAACCCAGTGGGCGCTGGACTCCCGCCAAATCCGTTTAGTCCAATGGCACATCCCTTGCCACCGCTGCTGCCTAGCCACTTGCGCGCACGCGAGCAAGCGGTTGCTCCCGCTCCTATGATTATTTCAGCCAAATGTCAGGCCTACCGGAGTACTTGTATGGCGTAAACTGCTCTCAGCGAGTGACGTTCTATCTACAAGGCCAGGATCGAACCCTGTAGGGGGCGTACGCTTGACCCAGGCGCGCTTTGAGGTAGCGAATGAACGCATAGATCAGACCGAATACTTCCGAAATTTGTTCAGCAACTATCATTGGCAGCAAGAACTGGGTAGAAATCGAAATTCCAGTCAAGAAGTCGCAGTCATCCCAATGAGGATTTCAATTAGAAATCACGATTATGGAGTGCATTTCTTCGAAGTTAGTCACAAGCCCGACGGCGAAGCAGGTCAGAACAACTATACAACGATACTGCGCTGGGGGCGGGAATTCACACCAATTATCCCAGGTCTAAACCTGACGGATCACTGGCTATCCCTCTACGAGACAACGGACCCTGAGGTCCGATTCTATATTGACATCCCGTAGAGGAGAACCACTCCAACTAGGCGTATGTTAAATGAGCTCATCCAGTGGCTCGCTAGTCGACCTCTGACGACGATCACGAAGCATACGCCAACCTTCTAAAATCTGATCTTGATCGGCTCTAGAGACACCAAGCCCACCCAAAACCAACCATCCTTGGCGAGTCAAAACCTCATGCGTCGAACGAGTTCTGATTGACTTATCCAATTCTAAAAGGTCAATCGAAACGTTAGGCGTTGGTATTACCAGTTTGTTAATTTCAGACGGAATTAACTCCAGCCCCCCCCCTCCATAGTGTCGACTTTCCAATTCAGCACTTAGTGCTGTCAGCGGGTTAATGAAGCAGCCAACAAGCTGCTCTGCCGCAACGCCGTATGACTTAATTCGATAGGCCGTATCAGTAGTATATGCCCCCAACTGGTTCAATATTAACCGTGGAGTGTTATGCGATCGTTTCAGCATACCTATCTCACTGTAATGAACAGAGGGGACTTTAAACCATGGCGTCCGAATTCTGCATTTGTAACGAGTATGCAGATTTTCAGCCTCTCCTTGTGCTATGTAAGACCTTGCATTTTCATCAAGCCCTTCAAGACCATCCTTGAACCACAAAAAGTTTGTTGGGGAACCTTTTTTTGCGTTCGCTTTATGTTGACGATCATCGTAAATTATACCAGGGCAATGCTCACTACGACCGAACATTGGATATGCCCACTTGTGCAGCTTGTTTAACTCTACAGTTTCATCAGAAACGAGGAAAAACTTGTTTGCACCCGTTACAATTCCAACTTCCACCTTCGCTATATCTTTGAATCGATGTACATCTTTATGTCTGGATATTTCGTTAAATAGATTTCTAGTACTCACATCAAGTAACGCGCGAGTCCATTTCCCCGCTACCGTTTCTCCGTTTATAGCCTTGGGTGCACGAAATACTTCCGATGGGTTCAAGTGAACAAAGTCCCGCCCTTTCACCGGGTATATACCCAGTCCTTCTGTTATTTCATCAGGGTCTAGCTTTTTTTCCGCCATCAGAATCACAGCACCTTGCAACGTCCCTTCAAACCACAGGTCCTCAGGATCAACTATGACAATTCTGCTGCACTCATGACCCATGTATGACCGCAACGATTGAGCGTGTGTCACATGGATAATTTCAGCGGGAACTACCATTGCAAGACGACCACCCGGCCGTAATAGCTTTAACGATGCAAGGATAAAAGGAACCCAAGCATTTGTATGCTTTGTGAATGGAAGACCTAGCCCTTTAAAGATCAGCTCTGCGTTCGCCTGAAACGGTTCCGGCAGGTATTGGTAGCGAATAAAAGGCGGATTACCAAGTACGGCGTCAAACCTAACGTTGCTTGACCACATACTTCTGATGGACCAACCCAGAAAATCTTCATTGAGTATGGTAGTACTCTTCGACCCTGCCTTTTTTGCTCGATCATGAGCCTTCGCTGCCTCATCTGGCTCCAGCTCAAAGCCCATGACCTCGGCATTACGTACTGCCGAAACTTCCGCCACTGATTCTAAAAAGACACCATCACCACAGCTTGGCTCTAGAATTCTTTTGGGTGCAATTTCGCCCACCCATCGCGTGAGAAACAATGCCAAGTCAAACGGGGTGTAATATCCACCGCGAAGCTTTTGGGCCGTTTCGTTTTCAATAAAGTTCATGAATGCCGCCCTTATAAATTCGCTGTAACTTTAGGTGATCCCACGTTACTACCGCGAAATTTACCCTTATTGCTTCCGCCTCGCGGCTTACACGGTGAAAAATCGATTCTAGTTAGCACGGTCCGATAATCAATGCCCCGCTCCGCCATTTCAGCCATTAACGCAGCGATAACGGCAATATGTGGTGGTACGCCCCCCTGCACTGCGTGATTCGAAATCGAGTTGGGGTTTTGCTTGATCAACTCTGCGAACGCCTTTACCGATAAGCCAGCTTTACCGAGCTGCCTACGAAACTCTTCATAGGTCATTTGTACCAGCCCCAAATGTCAGTTCAGCATTATCTCACACATCAAACAATGTATGCAACACAGCATTTGATGTGTTCGACCATTCCATACCACATGACGCACCATGACGCCTACACCAAACGCGCCTCCCGCTGACGGGCACAGCCCACTGAAATAACCGAAAATTTCGCACTCAATGTTTAGAATCAACTTTTTGTCGGTTATTCTGATTTGACAGAGCGAAAAGCAAACCGCTTTTGCCCAAACGAAAATCCCTTGCACGCCGCCAACAGTACTGCTTTGAGCGTATATCCCTGCGTGCACTCTTTTAATATCTATGAACATGTACCTATAGGCATAGCCTTATCTAATCCATAACATTCTATACATTATGACCATAATGATATAGAACCAAAAACAAGGTAACAAATCGAAAAATGAAAATGAAAGAAAGTTTCAATGATACATTCAAAGGCCTTAAAGTAAATGCCAGCAAAGCCAAGCGCTACGGCGTATATCCTGTCATTTTAGATCGTATGTACAGCCAAATGATTAATCTGCAGAGCTACCACTCTCGTATAACAGTGGTTCGAATCGATCTGCATTTTCCAGCAAGCCACACGCATGACCATAAGTGCGAAAATACGATCATCAGTCGGTATATCAAAACTTGTAAAGCTGATCTTGGTTCAAAGGATTGGAGCAAGCATAAACGTGTTATTCATGGATGGGTAAAGGAAATTGGTAATTCTGGTAAGCCACACTATCATTTGTTTTTCGGATTCCAGACCCTGCACCGCAACCTGGGGTTGATTTCAGGTGATGGTCATACAGGCATGTGGGAACTGTTCGAGCGACGCTGGAAAGAGCTTACAGGCGGTTCTGTGCAGCTCATCAGGCCGCACTTCTTAGAGCGTGATCATGGCCAGGAGTTTGCCGACTGTTTTTACCATCTTAGCTACCTTGCCAAAATCAGGGATAAACATTTTGGGACTGGCGAAACGCACCGTCGATTTGGGTTTTCGAAACTAACACCAAAGCAGATGCCGCCAACTGTACTGGAAGAATTAATGGCAGCCTGAATAGCCTAATGCCATTCAGGCTATCTGCAAGCGCGCAGGAGCGGCTTTAAACATTTGGCAATGGCGCGCCAGCCCTGGGAGCTTCGTGGCCTCCCAAAAGCTGCATATGCGCCGCGTGCGTTCTTTTGTAAACAGTATGACTGCTTTAACTTTATGCCACCGCATTTGTCATAAAGCTAAATCTTCTGGTGTAAATGTCATGCCGAATGAACGGTATGCTTTGATGTCCCTTGGATTCATGCCCTGAACTTCATTCAATCGACCAATATTCTTGATGGCTACTACCACAGAATGATCGTAAGGGGCATCTCCGCTCGACTTTGTGATATCCGCCGATGTGATCGTTCCGTCGGCAGCCATACTGATTTGAACTGTGGTAGCCAAGTTGCGCCGCGCACTTGGAGGACGGGTCCAGCCCTCGGAGGCTCTGGCTTTGACCAAGTCACTAATACTCGCGGCTTCCAGATCGTAGATCACATCAGGTCGAGCCTTGCCTAATGCAATGCTCGGTGGAAGCGCGATGCAGTTAACAAGATATACACCCATCCCGAATTCAGCCCGCATGCACTGAAAGTACATTTCACGACCGACATCGATATTGGCAGCGAACTCCCGATTAGGCTGTAACTCGGCAGCCTTTAATTGGTTACCAACGACCGACCAAGATGCGGCTTGAACCGGTGCCAGAGTAACGGTCACAGCCGTTTTCTTTCCGAAATCGAAGATGAAATTGGCATTACCGTTGTCCGCGACGATTTTATCGATACGACCGTGGTAAAGCCTAGGTTGAGAATATTTGATTTCTGCACGCGCTTGATTTGCCCGCCAATCGTTGAAGATTTGGGTAGCGCCTACGGCTTTTGAAAAATTCCAATCCGTGGTTTCGACGACATTTAACAACCGTGTATTGAAGTAGCTCGACGCCCCATTATCGTAGTCAGCTTGAGCCACAAATGAGACCGACAGCAACGCGACCATCAACGAATATTTCATCTGCGCTCCTGTTACGGACGGGGAAGGACTTGGGTACGTAGACGCCGCAGAGACGAGGGAATCCCTGCCAAAAACAAGGTCAAGGCCACCAACAGCAGCACAGAGGCCACCAGGACGCCAACGCCAAATGCTTGTCGGAAGCTGGAAACGTAGCCGAACTCCAGCGAGCAAATTCCCGCGATGCTGGCTAGCGGCATGGAAACCGCTGCAATGAATATGGAAATGTAAAGCTTCATACCTGCTTCCTTCTTATGCCGGCCCACCAACTGTGGATGCCTTGGCAAGCATAATTTATCTGAAAATCAGATATCTGAAAACCAGTTATAGATTGAGAGCTGCTCAATTTGAGACAGCCTTATGCCAAAAGCTATTTACCGGCCTGAATACGACGTATTTCTGTCATTGCTCAAGCAGCGACGAACTCTCGCAGGCATGACACAGGGGGAATGTTCCAAGGCACTAGGACGACCGCAATCTTTCATGAGCGACGTCGAGCGTGGTATTAGACGACTTGATATTATTCAAATCCGAGACCTATGCGTTGTTTTACGCTGTAACTTTGTCGAGTTGATTCAGGATTTTGATAAACAAATAGATGTGAAATAGTTTCCTTTCCAACCCATAGGGTAAGCATCGACCGGCAACCTCCACACACCTATGAAGGGCAATTATCGTGTCAGACCCAAATGAATCGATAGCGAATGCATTGGAGCTGCTACTTATCAATCAAAATGGGATCGGTGCTGCCATTGAAGAATTAGCGAAATGGGTAGCTGAACGTGGCTCTACAGACACGGCCCGCAACGTTTTGGGAGCTTTAGAAACGCTGGATACAAATGCCGAAAGCATAGGATCAGCTATAAGGGCTCTGCGAAGCTAGCCCACTTCTCATTATCAAAAGACTCTACTTTTTTGGTAGTCCGACGGAACGTGGTTCCGATCTATCAAAAACCTATTGCGGAAAGCTATATGATCAAATTATCATTGATCTATCAAAACATACTATAAAGGATAACAAAATTTGAAAGCACATCTGTACCTGCGTGCCAGCACCAAAGACCAAGATGCGTTGCGAGCTAAAGCTAGCTTGGATGCATTTGTAACTGAAAAAGGCCTTGTCATTGCTGGGGTATATTCTGAAAACATCAGCGGAACAAAGCTAGACCGCCCAGAATTGATGCGGTTGTTGGACGCAGCACAACCCGGTGAATGCATTGTATGTGAAAGCGTCGACCGTCTAAGTCGTCTGTCCCAGTCAGATTGGGAAACTCTGAAAGCCAAGATCAAAGCAAAGGGTTTACGCCTTGTGATTGCAGATTTGCCTACAAGTCATATGTTGATTGAAGACAAGGGAATGACTGGTCAGATAATGGAAGTAATCAACAGTATGCTGTTGGACCTCATGGCGACTATGGCTCGCCTAGACCAAGAAAAACGTGTGGAGCGAATCAAGCAGGGATTGGAAAACAAACGCTTGGCAGACCCAGCCTGGACGCCAAAGGGGAAAAGCAAGAATGTTGAAAAGTGGGCTAAAGTACAAATGTTAATGGCTAAACACCCAACAATGTCAGCAGAAAATATTGCCAAACTTGCAGAAGTTGGCGTTGCTACAGTATACCGAATCAAGCGTGGGGCTTAGTCCCCCCGTAGGTCCGGAGGGGTTAGATTTAGGTACCATCCACGGTTCCATGCGACGAAGATCAATTCAAACATTCGGCACCCTTCAACTCGCCCCTTTATCCCCACCTCGAGATTGTTTCACAAACATCTTCAATAACTTTTGATTAGCAGCTTCGTTATCTGCCGCACTGAACTGAAACTGATGCACATCAATATCACCCGGCACATTAATTTTGTATGCTGCCATCGACTCGTCTGATAACGCTTCTTTCAGCATTCCACCAGGCTTGGTGATAAATCTTGTCGCTTGCAAGTCATTTTGACGGATACCGGCACGCAGTAAGTCACTGGAAAAAGGTACAAATAGAAGGGCTTGCCCATGGTCTGCCATATAGAAAAATTTCGGAAATTCTCCCACCATCACACCATATTGAACACGGATATCATCGTGTTTAATTCGAACCTTTACTCCTAGCCGCTGTACCTGCTGATTTGCTAAATATCGACCCTCATAAGAAACCAAATCAAGCTTCTTGAAGAAATCAAATTTGTCGGCCACATACTCAGATGAAAGATCGAGTTTGCATTGATCAAGTTCAATCTCCATTTTTGACATATTACCTTCGATATTTGCAGCGGCTTCTGCAAGTGTTCTTGAGGGGTGCGACTCCATCAATGCAGACATGTCTACAAGCTTTACCCTTGCCGATTCTAACCTTCCATCAAGTTCACTAATACGTTTGCGTAGCAATTGCGCATTATCCTTGATCAAGGATGTCATATTCAGCTTGGCAAGCATTTCTTTGAAAACCAGTTCGCTTACATCTAATCGAACTGACCGATTAATACATGCTCCCTTCGCGGATTTAGAACAACGAAGATATTTCTGGCCCTTCGGTGGCGCCCCTTTATTAACCAAATGCATCGGCGATTTGCAGTATGCACATAAAGCAATTTTTGCCCAAACATTGAAGTTCGATGTCGTCTTCGTTATTTTTGAAACGTCTCGAGACCTACGACCATCCAACGCCGCATAATACAATTCTTCATCAATTACTGCCGGATAGAAACCCTTGATTGGCTCGCCAGAAGTACGACGCTGACCCTCGGTCCAAATGTTTGGTTGATATTCTCCAAGCACTGATCTGTTTGCCAGTATCTTGGCGATTGAGCTATTCCCCCACAGCCCAGATTTGTTCCTATTTTCAGAACCAAAAACCGGCACACCTTCACTATTAAACAACTTAACAATCGCACGCTGCCCATAACCCTGAACCGTCAGGTCGAACACCCTTCTCACAGTTTTTGCACGGTCAGCAATGACCCTATACGCCTCACCATCAAACGATAACCATTGGGGACATGCAGCCCCAAGCGGCAGACCTTTAGATCGGGCCAACGACTGTTTCTGCTGCCATGCTTCCGAAACCCTCTTACCCTTTACCGAAGATTCGGAATGAGCACGAGACATATGAAATATGGACATGACCAACTGCATCGGTTCGGCAGACTTACGGTAAACAGTGCCGTCGCCGAAAGTAACGACAACGATCCCACTGTTTAAAAGGTCCAGAAATCGTGGCAACGCTTCCGTTACCTGTTCTCGACTAAGCCTATCAAGTGATTCTACCAACAAGTAAGAACCAGAAACAATCTTGCCTTGTTTCACATAGTCATAAAACCGACCAAGACTACTTGTAACCCGATTAACATTAGTTCCCCTATACGCACTTACCCCTGCATCCAAGAAAGCGTAGTTGCTGTCCTTTACCAGCTCTAAATCGTGCCTGTCTGCATATTCAATAGCGGCCTTGTACTGGCGCCTACGACTATCTCCCTTCGCCTGCTCTGGGGTTGAGAAACGCACGTAGCTGTAGGCTTTAGGTCTGCTGGTCATTGGCCAATACGTCTATATTGAATTGGGTGTATTTTACCACAACTTGTTGTTCAGCGGCCCGCCCGGCACCGGCAAGACCCTGCTCGCCAGCCGCCTGCCCGGGCTGCTGCCACCGCTGAGCGAGCAAGAGGCGCTTGAAGTGGCGGCGATTCAATCGGTGGTCAGCCTAGCGCCGCTAAGCCACTGGCCGCACCGGCCTTTTCGCCAGCCGCACCACTCTGCATCCGGGCCCGCGTTGGTGGGCGGCGGTTCGAAACCGCAGCCTGGAGAAATCACCCTGGCCCACCATGGCGTGTTGTTTCTCGACGAGCTGCCGGAGTTTGATCGCAAGGTACTGGAGGTCCTGCGAGAACCGCTGGAGTCGGGGCATATCGTGATTTCCCGAGCCCGTGACCGGGTCAGCTTCCCGGCGCGCTTCCAACTGGTGGCGGCGATGAACCCCTGCCCCTGCGGCTACACAGGCGACACCGCCGGACGCTGTCGCTGCACGCCGGAACAGATCCAGCGCTATCGCAACAAGCTTTCGGGGCCGCTGCTGGATCGGATCGACCTGCACCTGACCGTCGCCCGGGAAAGCACTGCGCTGAACCCTGTACCGCAGGCCGGCGACGATACGGCGAGCGCATCGGCTCAGGTCGCCAGGGCGAGGGAATGTCAGCAGCAGCGCCAGGGCTGTGCCAATGCCTTTCTCGATCTGCCGGGGTTGCGCGAACACTGCAAACTGGCAAAAACCGATGAGGGCTGGCTGGAAAGCGCGTGCGAGCGCCTGACGCTCTCACTGCGCGCCGCGCACCGGCTGCTGAAGGTGGCGCGTACCCTGGCGGATCTGGAACAGACGCAGGCAATCGCTCGTCATCATCTGCAAGAAGCCCTGCAATACCGGCCAGCAAGCATCACCTGATGCCAGGCACACAGGCTTGCCCAACACATCACCAGGGATCAGCGGAAGCGGTCGACCTCTTGGCGCAAGCCGGCCGCCAGGGTTTCCAGTTCCTTGGCGGTGATCGCCAGATTCGACACCACCTCCCGCTGTTCGCTGTTGGCCAGCGCAATGCTTTGCAGGTTACTGCTGAGCACGTTCGCCGTGCTGCTCTGTTCCTGGGTCGCCGTGGTGATCGCGGCAAATTGCTGGCCGGCCGACCGGCTTTGCTCGTCGATACGCGCCAGGGCCGACGCCACGTCGGCGTTGCGCGACAGGCCTTCCTGCATCAGCACATTACCGCGCTCCATGGTGCTGATGGCATTGCCGGTTTCCTGCTGGATACTCTGAATCATCCCCGAGATTTCATCCGTGGCTTCACGGGTCCGCGAGGCCAGGTTGCGCACTTCGTCGGCAACCACCGCAAAACCCCGACCCTGCTCGCCGGCCCGGGCGGCTTCGATGGCGGCGTTGAGCGCCAGCAGGTTGGTCTGTTCGGCAATGGAGGTGATCACACCGACGATCCCGCCGATTTCCTGCGAGCGCTGGCCAAGGGTGTTGATCACCGTGGCCGTGCTGTTCAGGGCCGTGGCGATATGTTCCAGCGAGGACGACGCCTCCTGCATCGACGCACGACCAATGCGGGTTTGCTGGGCGTTCTCCTGAGCCAGGCGCTCGGTGTTACCCATGTTGTCGGCGATGTTCAGCGAAGTGGCGCTGAACTCTTCTACAGCGCCGGCCATGCTGGTGATTTCACCCGACTGCTGCTCCATGCCTTCATAAGCACCGCCCGACAGGCCAGACAGTGCCTGAGCACGGCTGTTGACCTCTTCGGCCGCCTTGCGGATGTGCGACACCATGGTCGACAACGCTTCGCCCATCTGGTTGAAGCTGCGCGCCAATTGGCCGATCTCGTCGTGGCTGGACACATTGAGGCGCGCACTCAAGTCGCCCGCACCCAGCGCCTCGGCCTGGCGCACCAGGTCGCTCAACGGCGCCAGTTTGCTGCGCAACAGCCAGACCGTGGCACCCACCGCCAGCAGCATCGCCAATACGCTGCCGATCACCAGGCGAATACCCACGTCCCAGGTCACGGAGCGAATCTCGGCCTTGGGCATGCTCGCCACCACCGACCACGGGCCGCCTTCGAATGGCACCGAGACACTGTAGAAATCTTCGTTCTTGTCGCTCCAGAAGCGCCCGTCGCCTGGGGTTTTCGCCAGGTCGAGCATGACCGGAATCGCCTGGTCCAGCGCCTGTACGCCAGCCGGAGGCACCAACCAGTGTTTCTGTTCGTCGAGCAAAGCCAGCGAGCCGGTCTGGCCAATGCGGAAGCGTTTGAGGTTGTCGAACTGGGCCTTCTGCTCATCGGTGTAGTCGAAGCCGATAAACAGCACGGCGATCACCTTGCCGCTGGCATCGCGCACCGGGCTGTACTGAGTCATGTAGGAACGATCAAACAAAACCGCCCGCCCGATATAGGCTTGCCCGCCCAGCACGCGCTGGTACGCCGGGCCCTGGCGGTCCAGTACGGTGCCGATGGCACGGTTGCCGTCCTGCTTGGTCAAGGAGGTGCTGATGCGGATAAAGTCATCGCCACTGCGCACGAACACCGTGGCCACGCCGCCGGACATCTGCTTGAACTCGTCCACTTCAGCGAAATTGTTGTTCAGCACCTCGTCGCCCAGATAGAGGCTGGGGGTTTGCACACCCGCCACGGCGACCGGCTGGTCGGCATGCACACTCAACCCGGCGCCAAAGCGCTTTTCGAACAGCCCGCTCAAACGCTGTGTACTCTCGCGCAAGGTACCGTGGAAGGTGTTGAGCTGGTCGGCGAGCAAGCGCGCCTCACTGGCCAAGTGTTCTTCGCGGGTATCGAGGTTGGCGGAGTCGAGGGAACGCAGGGCGAAAACAGTACTGCCGCTGATGACGACAGCCAGAATCACGGCCAATGCGAGGCCCAGTTGGGAGGCGATCCGAGCGCGAGGTTGAGACATGACAGCTCCTGGCCGAGGCCAGGATCATCCTGATCTCATAGCACAGCTCGGCAAATTATCTAGAAGGGAAACGTTGGTGCACGATGGTTCCAACACCCTTACTTCGGCGGGCCGGACCAATACTTGAGCGACCCGCAGGGGTATCCGGCAAACGATTGCATGAACGGTCGCCACGGCGTCAATCAAGACGCTCAACAACAGGCAGTGCCATCGCCTTCACTTCCCCCTGAAGAAACTCCGCCAGGCGCCGCAAACGCTCGCCACCCGGGCGGGTTTTCGGCCACACCAGGTAGTAGTTTTCGCCACTGGCCACGGCAGTGGGCCACGGCAGGCTCAAACGTCCCTGGGCAACGTCTTCGGCCACCATCAACAGATCGCCCATGGATACACCGTAACCACGCGCAGCCGCGATCATGCCCAATTCAAGCGTATCGAACACCTGGCCACCCTTGAGCGACACCTGGGATGACAACCCCATGCGCTCCAGCCAATTGCGCCAGTCACGACGGTCGGGGGTTGGGTGAAGCAACTCGGCGGCTGCCAATCGCTGTACATCCCAGGGACCGTCAGTCAGCAAGTTCGGTGCGCCTACCGGGATCAGCAGTTCGGGGAACAGGTAACTGGCCTCCCAGTCCGCCGGAAAATGCCCGTAGCTCAGCAACACCGCACAATCGAAAGGCTCCTGGTTGAAGTCCACTTCATCCACGCTCATCCAGGCACTGGTGAGTTGCACTTCGTTGCCCGGCTGCAACGCGCGAAAGCGACTGAGCCGCGCCAATAGCCAGCGCATGGTCAGGGTGGACGGCGCCTTCATGCGCAGGATGTCGTCTTCGGCGTTCAAGGTGTGACACGCCCGCTCCAGCGCGGCGAACCCTTCACGCACACCGGGCAACAACAAGCGCGCCGCCTCGGTCAGCTGCAAGGTACGCCCGCTGCGCTGGAACAGCCGACAGGCGAAATGCTCTTCCAGCGTACGAATGTGCCGGCTCACCGCACTTTGGGTAATGGACAACTCCTCCGCCGCCCGGGTGAAGGAGTGGTGCCGAGAGGCTGCCTCAAAGGCACGCAGAGCATAAAGCGGAGGAAGACGACGTGACATCCGGAAAACTCCTATAGCGCATCGACGTAACGTAACAGATTCATCCGGCATGAGTTTTAATCATGCGAACAATCGCTTTTATCCCTTTGTGCAATCGGTCGCGAGCGCCGAGAATCAACCCTTCCCCTACCCTCTGACTTTTAGAGCGTGATGATCATGCAGCATCCGGCGCGTACCGAACTCTGGGCCATTTTGCGGCTGTCAGGGCCGTTGATTGCTTCACAGTTGGCCCACATGCTGATGGTGCTGACCGACACCCTGATGATGGCCCGCCTGAGTCCCGAAGCCCTGGCCGGGGGTGGGCTGGGGGCGGCCAGTTATTCATTTGTGTCGATTTTCTGCATCGGCGTGATTGCCGCAGTCGGCACGCTGGTGGCCATCCGTCACGGCGCGGGCGATATCGAGGGTGCCACTCGCCTGACCCAGGCCGGTCTCTGGCTTGCCTGGCTGATGGCCCTGGCCGCCGGCCTGCTGCTGTGGAACCTCAAGCCGTTGCTGCTGATGTTCGGCCAGACCGAAACCAACGTGCAGTCCGCCGGGCAATTCCTGACGATCCTGCCGTTCGCCTTGCCCGGCTACCTGAGCTTCATGGCGTTGCGCGGCTTCACCAGTGCCATCGGCAAGGCCACACCCGTGATGGTGATCGCCTTGGGCGGCACTGTGCTCAATTACCTGCTCAACCACGCGTTGATCGAAGGCATGTTCGGCCTGCCGAAACTGGGCCTGATGGGCATTGGCCTGGTGACTGCGATTGTCGCCAACGGGATGGCGCTGGCACTGATGTGGTACATCCGCCACGACCGCACGTACGCCGCCTACCCGCTGAGCACCGGCCTGCTGCGTCTTAACACCCAATACCTGCGTGAACTGTGGCGTCTGGGCCTGCCGATTGGCGGTACCTACGCCGTGGAAGTCGGGCTGTTTGCCTTCGCTGCGCTGTGCATGGGCACCATGGGCAGTACGCAACTGGCGGCCCACCAGATCGCCCTGCAGATCGTTTCGGTGGCGTTCATGGTGCCGGCGGGGATGTCCTACGCAGTGACCATGCGTATCGGCCAGCATTACGGCGCCGGGCAGTTGCTGCACGCGCGCATGGCCGGCCGTGTCGGCATAGGCTTTGGCGCCGCCGTGATGCTGGGGTTTGCCGCCGTGTTGTGGCTGTTTTCCGATCCGTTGGTAGGGCTGTTCCTAGACCATGACGACCCGGCATTTCACAACGTGATCGTTCTGGCCGTCAGCCTGTTGGCCGTGGCGGCCTGGTTCGAGCTTTTCGACGGTGTGCAGACCATCGCCATGGGCTGCATCCGCGGTCTGAAGGATGCGAAAACCACCTTTCTGGTCGGGCTTGGTTGCTATTGGCTGATCGGCGCACCTTCGGCCTGGCTGATGGCCTTCCACCTGGGCTGGGGGCCGACCGGCGTGTGGTGGGGCCTGGCGCTGGGCCTGGCCTGTGCTGCCATCAGCCTGACCTGGGCGTTTGAAATGAAGATGAAGCGGATGATTCGGCAGGAGCCCGAGGTTCGCGCTGAATTCCAGGCTATGTAGCCTGACCGGAGGATGTGTGCGGTCGATGTGGGAGCTGGCAAGCCAGATCCCACATTGATTGGGTTCCCAATTCAACCCAGCAGAGCCTGCCGGCCCTTGCCGAATGTCAGGTACTCCACCAACTCCGAAAGCGGCAACGGCTTGCTGATCAGATAACCCTGGGCCTGGTCGCAGCCGAACAACCTCAGCAGGGCAAGCTGCTCCGGCGTTTCCACGCCCTCGGCCACCACTTCCAGGTTGAGGTTGTGGGCCAGGTTGATCATGGCGTGTACCAGCTTGCGGTTTTCTTCACGCCCCTCCATGCCGCCGACAAAGCTCTTGTCGATCTTCAACAAAGCGATGGGCAGGCTGTTGAGGTGCACGAACGATGAAAAGCCGGTGCCGAAGTCGTCCAGCGAGAACCGCACCCCCAAACGACCGAGGGCGTCCATGGTCTGCTTGACCAGATCGCTGCGGCGCATCACTGCGGTTTCAGTCAGTTCGAATTCCAGCCATTGCGCTTCAACGCCGCGCTCGGCAATCAGCCGGCTGAGGGTCGACAGTAACTGGCTGTCCTGAAACTGACGGAACGACAGGTTGACCGCCATGTGCAATGGCGGCAGCCCGCGCTCGCGCAGGGCCTGCATATCGCGCAGGGCCCGGGAGATTACCCAGTAGCCCAACGGCACGATCAACCCGCTTTGTTCGGCCAGCGGCACGAACTCGCTGGGCGGCAACAGGCCGCGCTCGCCGTGACGCCAGCGCACCAACGCTTCAAGGCCGACGATATGCCCGTCGTCCAGGTCCAGGCGCGGCTGGTAGTGCAGCTCCAGTTCATCCCGACGCAGGGCACGGCGCAGCTCGCTTTCCAGGTCGGCCAGGCTGCGCGCGTTGCGGTTGATCCGCTCGTTGAAGATGTGAAAGGTGCAGCCCTGGGTGCTCTTGGCCTGCTGCATGGCAATGTGGGCGTGCCACATCAGCGGGTCTGCCCCGGCGCGGGCACGGGCGTGCGCCACCCCCAGGCTGCAGCCGATCAGCAGGCTTTCGCCGTCCACCCAGTAGGGCTCGGCCATGACTTCGGTAATGCGCTCGGCCATCCACTCGGCACGCTGGGGTGCACGGCGGGTGTCGATCAGCAGGGCGAATTCGTCGCTGCCCAAGCGAGCCAGTTGATCTCCGACCTCGAGCTGGCTCTTGAGCCGCGAGACCACTTGCAGGATCAGCCGGTCGCCGGCCTGGTGGCCGAGGGCGTCGTTGGCGTGGCGGAAGTTGTCGAGGTCCAGGTGACCGAGGGCCAGGCCACGACCTTCGTTCTCGGCCAGCCGCGCCGCGAGCAGGGTCTGGAAGCCCTGGCGGTTGGCGATGCCGGTGAGCGGGTCCTGTTCGGCGAGGCGCTGCAGGGTCGTTTCGAGCACACCGCGTTCACGCACGTGACGCAGGCAGCGGCGCAATATGTCAGCGTCCAGTGCATCGCGCACCAACCAGTCACTGGCGCCCAAGGGCGAAACCAGTGGTTCCTGCTCCAGCAGCAGCACACACGGCAGGCTGCAACGGCCAGGTCCGGGTTGCAGGTCTGGCGTGGTCAGCAGCACGGCACCGTGATCGTCGTCGAAAAGACGACTCACCGAGTCCCAGTTTGGCGCACTGATCAGCACAGCCCCCTCGCCCATCGGCGCCAGGCACTCGCGCAACAACGCTGCCCACTCAGGCATATCGGCCAGTAGCAGCAAACGCAAGGGTTCGACAGGCGTAGACAAGCTAGCTCCCTAGACTCTGCAAGATTTCGTCGGCGGCGGGCATTATGACGTGCGACCGAATAATGACCAATGACATGGATTATCAACTACGCAGGCTGCGAGTATCAGTCGCGAATGTTAGCCGCAAATAATCCCCACATCCTGCGGCAAAGTATCAAAACCGGCAAATTTAGATCGAGCGGTACGTCACACTGTCGTTCTGTGAGAGCAGAATCCTGCGAGCCTGTTAAAATGCCCGCCCTTTTTGCTCAATGACCCCCTGAACTCTGTATGTCCCGACTCAATCCCCGGCAGCAAGAAGCCGTGAACTACGTCGGCGGCCCTCTATTGGTGCTCGCCGGCGCTGGCTCCGGCAAGACCAGCGTGATCACCCGCAAGATCGCGCACCTGATCCAGAACTGCGGCATCCGCGCCCAGTACATCGTCGCCATGACCTTTACCAACAAGGCGGCGCGAGAAATGAAGGAGCGCGTCGGCACCCTGCTGCGCGCGGGCGAAGGCCGTGGCCTCACGGTGTGCACCTTCCACAACCTGGGCCTGAACATCATCCGCAAGGAGCATGTGCGCCTGGGCTACAAGCCGGGCTTCTCGATCTTTGACGAGACCGATGTGAAGTCGCTGATGACCGACATCATGCAGAAGGAATACGCAGGCGACGACGGCGTGGATGAGATCAAGAACATGATCGGCGCCTGGAAAAACGACCTGATCCTGCCCGCCCAGGCCCTGGAAAACGCGCGCAACCCCAAGGAACAGACCGCCGCCATCGTCTACACCCACTACCAGCGCACGCTCAAGGCGTTCAACGCGGTGGACTTCGACGACCTGATCCTGCTGCCGGTGAAACTGTTCGAGGAACACGCCGATATCCTCGAAAAATGGCAGAACCGGGTGCGCTACCTGCTGGTGGACGAATACCAGGACACCAACGCCAGCCAGTACCTGCTGGTGAAAATGCTCATTGGCAAACGCAACCAGTTCACCGTGGTTGGCGACGACGACCAGTCGATCTACGCCTGGCGCGGCGCCCGCCCGGAAAACCTGATGCTGCTCAAGGAGGACTACCCCTCCTTGAAAGTGGTGATGCTGGAACAGAACTACCGCTCCACCAGCCGTATTCTGCGCTGCGCCAACGTGCTGATTTCCAACAACCCCCACGAGTTCGAAAAACAACTGTGGAGCGAAATGGGCCATGGCGACGAGATCCGTGTGATTCGCTGCCGCAACGAAGACGCCGAAGCCGAGCGCGTGGCCATGGAAATCCTCAGCCTGCACTTGCGCACCGATCGACCCTACAGTGATTTCGCGATCCTCTATCGCGGCAACTACCAGGCCAAGCTGATCGAGCTGAAATTGCAGCACCACCAGGTGCCGTATCGCCTGTCGGGCGGCAACAGCTTTTTCGGACGCCAGGAAGTGAAAGACCTGATGGCCTACTTCCGCCTGATCGTAAACCCGGATGACGACAACGCCTTCTTGCGGGTGATCAACGTGCCGCGCCGGGAAATCGGCTCCACCACCCTGGAAAAGCTCGGCAACTACGCCACCGAACGCAAGATTTCGATGTACGCCGCCACCGACGAAATCGGTCTGGGCGAGCACCTGGACACGCGTTTCACCGATCGTCTGTCGCGTTTCAAGCGCTTCATGGACAAGGTCCGCGAACAGTGCGCCGGCGAAGACCCGATCAGTGCCCTGCGCAGCATGGTCATGGACATCGACTACGAAAACTGGCTGCGCACCAACAGCTCCAGCGACAAGGCCGCCGACTACCGCATGAGCAACGTGTGGTTCCTGATCGAGGCGCTGAAAAACACCCTGGAAAAAGACGAAGACGGCGAAATGACCGTCGAGGATGCCATCGGCAAGCTGGTACTGCGCGACATGCTCGAGCGCCAGCAGGAAGAAGAAGATGGCGCCGAAGGCGTGCAGATGATGACCCTGCATGCCTCCAAGGGCCTGGAATTTCCCTACGTGTTCATCATGGGCATGGAAGAGGAAATCCTCCCGCACCGCTCCAGCATCGAAGCCGACACCATCGAAGAAGAACGCCGCCTGGCCTACGTGGGCATTACCCGCGCACGTCAGACTCTGGCCTTCACCTTTGCCGCCAAGCGCAAGCAATACGGCGAGATCATCGATTGTGCCCCCAGCCGGTTCCTGGATGAGCTGCCGCCGGACGACCTGGCCTGGGAAGGCAATGACGACACCCCGACCGAGGTGAAGGCCGTTCGCGGCAATACCGCCCTGGCGGATATACGCGCGATGTTAAAGCGCTAGAATCGACTACTTTTCAATCTACTTTCGGCGCACGTCGCGCCATTAGAGGAAGCTTTCCGTGGAAGCACTGCACAAGAAAATTCGCGAAGAAGGCATCGTGCTTTCCGATCAGGTACTCAAGGTCGACGCCTTTCTGAACCACCAGATCGACCCGGCCCTGATGAAACTGATCGGCGACGAATTCGCTGCGCTGTTCAAGGACTCGGGCGTCACCAAGATCGTCACCATCGAAGCCTCAGGGATCGCACCGGCGATCATGACCGGCCTGAACCTGGGCGTGCCGGTGATTTTCGCGCGCAAGCAGCAATCCCTGACCCTGACGGAAAACCTGCTGTCGGCGACCGTTTACTCCTTCACCAAGAAGGTCGAAAGCACCGTGGCGATATCCCCGCGCCACTTGACCAGCAGCGACCGTGTACTGGTGATCGATGACTTCCTGGCCAACGGCAAGGCGTCCCAGGCACTGATTTCGATCATCAAGCAAGCCGGCGCGACCGTGGCGGGCCTGGGGATCGTGATCGAGAAGTCGTTCCAGGGCGGCCGTGCAGAATTGGATGCGCAGGGTTATCGGGTTGAATCGCTGGCGCGGGTGAAGTCGCTGGAAGGCGGCGTCGTCACTTTCATCGAATAATCGGGAACACACCCAATATTCAGGGTGGGCACTCATTCAAAATGTGGGAGCTGGCTTGCCTGCGATAGCGGAGTCTC
Source organism: Pseudomonas sp. SDO524_S393 (assembly GCF_054071875.1). Taxonomy (NCBI): domain Bacteria; kingdom Pseudomonadati; phylum Pseudomonadota; class Gammaproteobacteria; order Pseudomonadales; family Pseudomonadaceae; genus Pseudomonas; species Pseudomonas sp. SDO524_S393. Next base: position 23,608 of record NZ_JBSVVZ010000069.1, read on the forward strand.
AGACAACAGAGACGTTGCCTGTCAGGCCCTCATCGCAGGCAAGCCAGCTCCCACATTTGATTGACGGTAGCCGTTAGTGTGCGGTGGCCTGCAAGCCCGCCAGCAATAACCGCTGGTATAGATCCTCTTTCAACCCCTCCGGCTTATCCAACCGCATCCGCTTCAGATGCTCGGGAAACGCCTCTGGCTCCGGTGCATCCAGCGCCGCCTTGCCCAACTCCAGAATCTCCGTCAGCTTGAACTTGCTTTTGAGCCAGTTCAGCGCGCGCAACAAGTCCCGCTCTTCATCCGTGAAATCACTGCCCAGCGGATACTCCGGAAACAATCGGCGATGTCGCGCCTGGATGCCCTTGAGCCGTTCTGGCGTATTGTCGGCAAAACGCGGGTCGAGCTGGAAATCCCTGGGCAGCTTGCCGGCCTTTTGCGCCTGTTCGATCAGGTCACCCTGAAAGCGTGAGTCGGTAACATTGAGCAACGCCTCGATCACCTTGGCATCCGTCTGACCGCGCAAATCGGCAATCCCGTACTCGGTGATGACGATATCCCGCAGGTGCCGCGGAATCGTGCAGTGGCCGTACTCCCAGACGATATTCGAGCTGACCTCACCCGCCGCCTCGCGCCAGCTGCGCAGAATCAGGATCGAGCGCGCGCCCTCCAGCGCATGGCCTTGAGTAACGAAGTTGTATTGCCCGCCCACGCCGCTGAGCACGCGACCGTCTTCCAGTTGGTCGGCAACGCCGGCGCCCAGCAGCGTGACCATGATCGCGCTATTGATAAACCGCGCATCCAGCCGTTGCAGGCGCTTGAGCTCTTCCTGGCCATACAGTTCGTTGATGTAGCTGATGCGCGTCATGTTGAATTCGAGACGCCTGGCGTGGGTCATTTCCTGTAAGCGCTGGTAAAAACTGCGCGGGCCCAGAAAGAAACCACCGTGGATAGAGATACCGTCGGGCTGCGCTGCGTCGTCGAGCGTACCGGCGTTGGCCTGCGCCTGCGTCGCCACATCCGGGTAGACCTTGCGGCGGACGATCCCCGCGTCCGCCAACACCAGCAGGCCGTTGACGAACATCTCGCTGCAACCGTAAAGACCACGGGCGAAGGGATCGACACCGCCTTCGTGGCTGATCAACGGCGCCCACTGATACACGTCCAGGTCGGTCAGCAGCAATCGGTAGGCTTCGTTGTCCGCCTGGCGCGCCAGTAAAGCGGCGGTCAATGCATCGCCCATGGAGCCGATGCCGATCTGCAGGGTGCCGCCATCGCGTACCAGCGTGCTGGCATGCAGGCCGATGAAATGGTCCTGGAACCCCACCGGCATGTTCGGCGTGGAAAACAGCGTGGTGCTGTCTTTTTCATCGATCAGGTAATCGAAGGCGTCCATGCCCAGTTCGGCATCCCCGGGCATGTAGGGCAAATCACGATGGACCTGGCCAACGATCAGCACGGTTTCGCCAGCCTCACGGCGCTTGGCGATCATTGGCAGCAAGTCCAGGGTGATATCGGGGTTGCAGCTCAGGCTCAGGCGATCAGGGTGCTCGGCGCTGCTCGCCACCAGTTGCGCCACCAGGTTCAGGCCAGCCGCGTTGATATCACGGGCGGCATGGCTGTAGTTGCTGCTGACGTAATCCTGCTGCGCCGACTCACTGTGCAACAAACTGCCGGGCTGCATGAAGAACTGTTGCACGCGAATGTTGGCGGGCAACTTGTCCTTGTGCAGGTCGGCGAGAAAATCCAGTTCGGGGTAATCACCAAACACGCGCTCTATGAAGGGTTCGAGAAAGCGCTTCTGCAAACCATCACCCATCGTTGGGCGACCCAAGGCCAGTGCGGTGTAGATCGTCAACGTGCGCTCCGGCAACTTGGCAATCCGCCGATACAGCGCGTTGACGAACAGGTTGGGCTTGCCCAGGCCCAGGGGCATGCCCATGTGGATATGCGCCGGCAAGCGCGCCAACACGTCATCAACTGCTTGCTCGATTGAACACAACTGCACGGTCCGACCTCCTGAACATTCCATGATTAGGGGTTGGACCGAGCTTGCCGGGTCTTTGCTGCAATGAACAGCGCTGAAAGACAAATCCCGGGCACAAAAAAACCGCTCGCAAGCGGCTTTTTTGGCGAAATTCGGCGATTTAGAGCCCCGACATCTTCTTGATCGCGCCCTTGAGGTCATCATCCGAGCAATCCGCGCAGGTGCCTTTTGGCGGCATGGCGTTGATGCCCGTGATCGCCTTGGCCAGGATGCCGTCGAGGCCGCCCTGGTGATCGGCGCGTTCTTTCCACGCGGCGGTGTCGCCGATTTTTGGCGCGCCCAGCAGGCCGCTGCCATGGCAGGCGTTGCAGTGTTTGGCGATCACTTCGTCCGGCGTCTTCGCCCCACCGCCACCACCAGCGGCCACCGCGACTTCCATGCCCTTGCACTCCTTGCCCTGGACGCAGACCTGGCCCACAGGCTCCAGGCGCTTGGCAATTTCATCATTGGTCGCAGCTTGAGCGCTGACAGCCCATAGGGCCAGTACGGTTGCTGGTGCAGCCAGCATTTTCATAATTAGGTTCACGCGTTCACCCTCAATGGTGGCTATTCACGCCTGCGGCCACGGTTTCGCAGGCGGCGAAAGTATAACGGTTAGCCCGCCGGGCCGAAACAACCCTATTAAACAAAGGGAGATTCGACCTTGCGGAATACAGCTACGGGTGTGTCTGCAACGCTGGCAGCACGCCTCTTCTGTCAAAAGTTCGCCGGTGTGGCTGCGCTGATTAGTCGCGCCGGCACATCGAACGGGTTGCGAAAACGATGGGGCTTGGTGCTTTCAAAGTAGTAGCTATCGCCGGCTTCGAGCACAAAAGTTTCAAGTCCGACCACCAATTCAAGGCGGCCTTCCACCAGAATCCCGGTTTCTTCGCCTTCGTGGGTGAGCATTTCTTCGCCAGTGTCGGCGCCAGGCGGATAAATTTCGTTGAGAAACGCAATCGCCCGGCTGGGGTGCGCCCGGCCTACCAGTTTCATGGTGACGGCGCCGTCAGAGATGTCGATCAGCTCATTGGCTTTATAGACGATCTGCGTGGGTATTTCCTGGAGGATCTCCTCGGAAAAGAACTCGACCATGGACATGGGGATGCCGCCCAGCACCTTGCGCAAGGAGCTGATCGAGGGGCTGACGCTGTTTTTCTCGATCATCGAAATGGTGCTGTTGGTGACGCCCGCACGCTTGGCAAGCTCACGCTGGGAAAGACCTTTGAGTTTACGGATGGATTGCAGTCGTTCGCCGACGTCCAATGCAGGAGCCTCCTAGGATTCAGGCGTTGTTGTAGTGAGCGTTATCATGGCGACAGCGTTCAGTATTTACAACACTTGGGCCTAAATCCGGGCGACCGTCATCCGTAGGGCCGCGTCAGGCGCCGGAATAGAGCCTTGGCACACGGCGCAGGTTGCAGAAAATCTGGTACGGAATGGTCTCGGCGGCAGTCGCAACGTCACTGGCGAGGATGTTTTTACCCCACAACTCCACCGGGGAGCCCAGCCCGGCCTGAGGCACATCCGTGAGGTCGATGCACAGCATGTCCATGGAAACGCGCCCCAGCAACTGGCTGCGCTGCCCGGCCACCAGCACCGGCGTACCGGTTGGCGCGTGACGCGGGTAGCCGTCGGCATAGCCCATGGCAACCACGCCGATACGCATCGGTTTTGGCGTAATGAACTTGGCACCATAGCCCACCGGCTCGCCGGCCGGCAGTTCGCGCACGCAGATGACTTTCGACTCCAGGGTCATCACCGGCTGCAACCGCGCGGCCACGGCCTGGTCTTCACCAAACGGTGTGGCACCGTAGAGCATGATGCCCGGGCGCACCCAGTCGCTGCTCACATTCGGCCAGCCCATCACCGACGGCGAGTTGCGCAGACTGGTTTCGGCCGACAAGCCTTGGCGCGCCGCTTCGAATACCGCCACTTGCTCGTTGCTGCGTACACAGTCGAGCTCATCGGCGCGGGCGAAGTGGCTCATCAGGACGATTTTCCCAACCTTGCCGCTCGCCAGCAGGCGCTGATAAGCCTCGTGATAATCCTTGGGGTGCAGACCGACACGGTGCATGCCCGAATCCAGCTTGAGCCAGACGGTCAGCGGCTTGCTCAGCCTGGCTTGCTCGATCGCGTCCAACTGCCATAACGAATGCACCACGCACCACAAATCATGCTCGTTGATCAGCGGCAGCTCGTCAGCCTCGAAAAAGCCTTCGAGCAACAGTACCGGCGCACGAATCCCCGCCGCGCGCAGCTCCAGCGCCTCTTCGATACACGCCACGGCAAACCCATCGGTCTCAGCTTCCAAGGCCTGGGCCACACGCACGGCACCGTGCCCGTAGGCATCGGCCTTGACCACGGCCAGGGCCTTGGCCCCCGTGACTTCACGGGCCAATTGGTAGTTGTGGCGCAGGGCTTGGAGATCGATCAGGGCACGGGCAGGACGCATGGCGGCAGGCTTCTAGGCGGCAGAGTGAAGAAAAACCGGTACCGACCGACAACGTCGGCACCGGGAGAGGGATCCAGGTTTAAGGCAGGGCCGCCACAACGGACAGCTCTACCAGGATTTCCGGTTCGCACAGCTTGGCTTCGACAGTGGCACGGGCCGGAGCAACGCCCTTGGGCAACCACTTGTCCCACACCGCGTTCATGCCGGCGAAGTCGGCGTCGATGTCTTTCAGGTAAATCGTCACCGACAGCAACTTGCTTTTATCGGTGCCGGCCAGGTCCAGCAAACGCTCGATATTGGCCAGGGTTTCACGGGTCTGCCGTTCAATGCCGGCACTCATGTCGTCGCCGACTTGCCCGGCCAGATACACGGTACCGCTGTGAACGACGATCTGGCTCATGCGCTCATTGGTGAGCTGGCGCTGGATGGACATGCTTTGCAGACTCCTGGTGGTTGCCATAACGGGAAATGTCGAGGCCGGCCGCACTGATCTGCGGTGTTTTCTTCGCCATCAGGTCGGCCAGCAAGCGCCCGGAACCACAGGCCATGGTCCAGCCGAGGGTGCCGTGGCCGGTATTCAGGAACAGGTTCTTGAACGGGGTGGCACCGACAATCGGCGTGCCGTCGGGAGTGGTCGGACGCAGACCGGTCCAGAAACTGGCTTCGGTCAAGTCGCCGCCCTGAGGATAAAGGTCGTTGACGATCATCTCCAGGGTTTCGCGCCGACGAGGATTCAGCGACAGGTCAAAACCGGCTATTTCCGCCATGCCGCCGACGCGGATACGGTTGTCGAAACGGGTAATCGCGACCTTGTAGGTCTCGTCGAGAATGGTCGAAGTCGGCGCCATCGCCGGGTTGGTGATCGGCACAGTCAGCGAGTAGCCCTTGAGTGGGTACACCGGTGCCTTGATCCCCAGTGGCTTGAGCAGCTTCGGCGAGTAACTGCCGAGGGCCAGCACGTAGCGGTCGGCGGTTTCCAGCTTGCCGTCGATCCACACGCCGTTGATGCGGTCACCGGCGTAGTCGAGGCGCTGGATATCCTGTTCAAAACGGAACTCGACGCCCAGTTCCTTGCACAGGTCGGCCAGGCGAGTAGTGAATATCTGGCAGTCGCCGGTCTGGTCGTTCGGCAGGCGCAGGGCGCCGGCGAGGATGTCGGTGACGCTGGCCAGGGCGGGTTCGACGCGGGCGATGCCGGCGCGGTCGAGCAGCTCGAAGGGGACGCCGGACTCTTTAAGCACGGCAATATCCTTGGCCGCGCCGTCGAGCTGGGCCTGGGTGCGGAACAGCTGGGTAGTCCCCAGGCTACGGCCCTCGTAGGCAATGCCGGTCTCGGCGCGCAGTTCATCAAGGCAATCACGGCTGTACTCGGACAGCCGCACCATGCGCTCCTTGTTTACGGCATAGCGGCTGGCGGTGCAGTTGCGCAGCATCTGCGCCATCCATAGGTATTGATCGATGTCGCCGGTGGCCTTGATCGCCAGCGGTGCGTGGCGCTGCAACAGCCACTTGATGGCCTTGAGTGGCACGCCTGGCGCAGCCCAGGGCGAAGCATAGCCTGGAGAGACCTGGCCGGCGTTGGCGAAACTGGTTTCCATGGCAGCGGCAGGCTGACGGTCGACCACGACCACTTCAAAACCGGCCCGCGCCAAATAGTAGGCACTGGTCACACCAATGACGCCGCTACCCAAGACCAGAACGCGCATTTTTATATCCTCATCGCGGGCGTGGCCGCTGACGTGTGTTGTTCGAGCAATGATGTGCGCAGTGTAAAAAACTATTGCCAGTGCATTTCACTATATAAGCACCTATATTTGGCGACAATTCTTGGCAAAAACCCTTTTCACAGAGGCGTATCCCCTATGCGTACCAACACCCAGACCAAGCGGGAGCTGGACAAGATCGACCGCAACATCCTGCGCATCCTGCAAACCGACGGGCGCATTTCGTTCACGGAGCTGGGCGAAAAGGTTGGGCTGTCGACCACGCCGTGCACCGAGCGGGTACGCCGCCTGGAGCGCGAAGGGATCATCATGGGCTACAACGCGCGGCTCAACCCGCAACATTTGAAAGGCAGCCTGCTGGTGTTTGTCGAGATCAGCCTCGATTACAAGTCCGGCGACACCTTTGAAGAATTTCGTCGCGCCGTGCTGAAGCTGCCCCATGTATTGGAGTGCCACCTGGTGTCCGGGGACTTTGACTATCTGGTGAAAGCGCGCATTTCGGAGATGGCGTCGTACCGCAAACTGCTCGGCGATATCTTGCTCAAGCTGCCCCATGTGCGCGAGTCCAAGAGTTATATCGTGATGGAGGAAGTGAAGGAGAGCCTGAACCTGCCGATCCCGGACTGACTGACACAACACCGTCAACTGTGGGAGCTGGCTTGCCAGCTCCCACATTAACCGAGTTAAACCAGCACTTGCCGAGTGCTGGCCATGTAGTCGTGAATCTGCTTCTCAACCCGTGGATGAATCAGCTCCACCGGCCTGCGCCCATTCGGGCACGGCAAGGTCTGGGTGGTGCCGAACAAGCGACAGATCAAAGGACGCTCGTCATACACCGTGCAGCCATTCGGTCCCAGGTGCACGCAATTGAGCTCATCCATGGCGGCGTCCTGCTCAGCGGCCGTCTTGCGGGGCAGGCGCGACATTTCCTCGGGCGATGTGGTCACCGGACCACAACAGTCGTGGCAGCCGGGCACACACTCGAACGAAGGAATCTGCCTGCGCAATGCGCTGATTGTCTGACGGTTGCAACTCATCGAAACCCATACCGAACGGCGAACACGCGTGGATTCTGCCGCAAAACGCCCCGCGCAGACAGCTTCGCCTCACCGCTGTATCCTGCGTCAAATTTTCCAAACAGGGATGCTCCCCATGACCGCCAGCGCCCGGCACACCACGTCCTACTACGCGGCCAGCAGTGTGCCGCAACCCGATTACCCGGCGTTGACCGGCGAAATCACGGCGGATGTGTGTGTGGTCGGCGGAGGGTTTTCAGGGCTGAACACGGCACTGGAACTGGCCGAACGCGGCTTCAGCGTGGCGTTGCTGGAAGCGCGCAAGATTGCCTGGGGCGCCAGCGGGCGCAATGGCGGCCAGCTGATTCGCGGCGTCGGCCATGGGCTGGATCAGTTCGCCCATATCATCGGTACCGACGGCGTGCGCCAGATGAAGCTGATGGGCCTGGAAGCCGTGGAGATCGTACGCGAGCGCGTCGAGCGCTACCAAATCCCCTGCGACCTGACCTGGGGCTACTGCGACCTTGCCAACAAACCTCGCGACCTGCACGGCCTGGCCGAAGACGCCGAAGAACTGCGCGGCCTCGGCTATCGCCATGAAGTGCGCCTGCTGCAAGCGGGCGAAATGGGCAGCGTGATCGGCTCCGACCGCTACGTGGGCGGCATGATCGATATGGGCTCCGGCCATTTGCACCCATTGAACCTGGCCCTCGGTGAAGCCGCAGCGGCGCAGCAATCGGGCGTGAAGCTGTTCGAGCAGTCCGAAGTCACCCGCATCGACTACGGCCCCACGCTCAACATCCACACCGCCCAGGGCAACGTGCGCGCCAAAACCCTGGTACTGGCCTGCAACGCCTACCTCAATGGCTTGAACCCGCACTTGAGCGGCAAGGTGCTGCCCGCCGGCAGCTACATCATCGCCACCGAACCGTTGAGCGAAGCGCAGGCTGCCGACCTGCTACCGCAAAATATGGCGGTGTGTGACCAGCGGGTGACGGTGGATTATTTCCGGCTGTCCGCCGACCGCCGCCTGCTGTTCGGCGGCGCCTGCCACTATTCCGGTCGCGATCCCAAGGACATCGGCGCCTACATGCGTCCGAAGATGCTGCACGTGTTCCCTCAGTTGGCCGACGTAAAAATCGACTATCAGTGGGGCGGCATGATCGGCATCGGCGCCAACCGCCTGCCGCAGATCGGACGGTTGGCAGACCAGCCCAACGTGTATTACGCCCAGGCCTACGCAGGCCATGGACTGAATGCCACGCACCTGGCCGGCAAGCTGTTGGCCGAAGCCATCAGCGGTCAGCAGCAGGGCCGTTTCGATCTGTTCGCTCAGGTGCCGCACATCACCTTCCCCGGCGGCAAGCACCTGCGCTCGCCGCTGCTGGCGCTGGGGATGCTCTGGCATCGCCTCAAAGAGCTGGTGTGAATCAGCTGCGCCAGAAGGGTTTCAAACCTTCCTGGCGCGCTTGTTCGGCGCTCAACCCGACATCGCGCAATTGCTCGGGGGTCAACTCCAGCAAGGCTTTGCGGGTATGACGACGGCGCCAGAACGCATCCCAGCGACTCAGAGCGGGCACGGACAACACCCGCTCCTGCCCCGCTTCCAGTTCCTGACCGTGTAACGCCAACCGCACATCGCTCATGCCGCTCATTTTGCTGCCCCTCATTTGCCTGTTGCCATGAGTGACTAGAATGGGCGGATGACAAAAACCAATACAGATTCAACCCATATTTATTAAATCCATACAGATACTGCCTATCGACGGCTGAATCCTGTATTTTTCCCTCATCTGTACTGGTCTCCAGGGAGCGACCGTCATGACGCTTTACGTCAATCTCGCCGAATTGCTCGGCACCCGCATCGAACAGGGCTTCTATCGCCCCGGCGATCGGTTGCCCTCCGTACGGGCCTTGAGCGTAGAACATGGGGTTAGTCTGAGCACTGTCCAGCAGGCTTATCGCTTGCTGGAAGACAACGGCTTGGCCACACCGAAGCCGAAGTCCGGCTACTTCGTGCCCGTCAGTCGCGAGTTGCCAGCCCTCCCCGAGGTGGGTCGCCCGGCCCAGCGTCCAGTGGAAATCTCGCAATGGGACCAGGTGCTGGAGCTGATTCGCGCCGTGCCTCGCAAGAACGTCATACAGATGGGGCGTGGCATGCCGGATGTATTGTCGCCCACCATGAAACCCTTGCTTCGCAGCCTTGCACGCGTCAGCCGTCGCCAGGATCTGCCGGGGCTGTACTACGACAATATTCTTGGCTGTATGGAACTGCGCGAACAAATTGCGAGATTGTCGCTGGATTCCGGCTGTCAGTTGACCGCCGAAGACATCGTCATCACCACCGGCTGCCACGAAGCGCTGTCCGCCAGCATTCACGCGATCTGCGAGCCTGGCGATATCGTCGCGGTGGACTCGCCCAGCTTTCACGGCGCCATGCAGACCCTCAAGGGCCTGGGCATGAAAGCCCTGGAAATCCCCACCGACCCCATCACCGGCATCAGCCTCGAAGCCCTGGAGTTGGCGCTGGAGCAGTGGCCGATCAAGGTCATCCAGCTGACGCCCAACTGCAACAACCCTTTGGGCTACATCATGCCGGAGGCGCGTAAAAAGGCACTGCTGACCCTGGCCCAGCGCTTTGACGCGGCAATCATCGAAGACGATGTGTATGGCGAATTGGCCTACAGCTACCCGCGCCCGCGCACCATCAAGTCCTTCGACGAGGATGGCCGTGTATTGCTGTGCAGCTCATTCTCGAAAACCCTCGCCCCTGGCCTGCGCATCGGCTGGGTAGCTCCGGGCCGTTACCTCGAACGGGTGCTGCACATGAAATACATCAGCACCGGCTCCACTGCCACACAACCGCAGATTGCTATTGCCGAATTCCTGAAAGGCGGCCATTTCGAACCGCATTTGCGCCGGATGCGCACTCAATACCAGCGCAATCGCGACTTGATGATCGATTGGGTCAGCCGCTACTTCCCCGCCGGTACTCGTGCGAGCCGGCCCCAGGGCAGTTTCATGCTGTGGGTGGAACTGCCGGAAGGCTTCGACGCCCTCAAGCTCAATCGCATTTTGGTGGAACAAGGCGTACAGGTGGCCGTAGGCAGTATCTTTTCTGCATCGGGCAAGTACCGGAACTGTCTGCGCATGAACTACGCTGCCAAGCCAACCCCGCAGATTGAAGAGGCCGTGCGCAAGGTCGGTGCGGCCGCGAGCAAGATGCTGGCCGAAGCGGCGGACTGACCTTTCCCGGGAAATAACCGTCCTATGCCCACAACCGCCCTGTTCTGGAAGCGACGTCCTTGATGATGCAACGGCTTTTACCGCTTTGCCTGTTGGGCGCCCTGACGCTGGGCGGCTGCGCCACCGTGGAGGTACCGCGCATCCCCAGCGACGCCCTGCCCGCCGCGCAATCTTCGTTTGGCCGCTCGATCCAGGCCCAGGCCGCGCCGCACCAGGGGCGCTCGGGCTTTCGCCTGCTGCCCAACAGCAGCGAAGCGTTCATGGCCCGCGCCGAGCTGATCCGCAACGCCCAGACCAGCCTCGACCTGCAGTACTACATCGTTCACGACGGCATCAGCACACGCATGCTGGTGGATGAACTGCTCAAGGCGGCGGACCGTGGCGTACGGGTACGCATCCTGCTGGACGACACCACCAGTGACGGCCTCGACCAGATCATCGCCACCCTCGCCGCCCATCCCAACATCGAAATTCGCCTGTTCAACCCGCTGCATCTGGGGCGCAGTACCGGCGTGACGCGGGCCATGGGCCGACTGTTCAACCTGTCACTGCAACACCGGCGCATGCACAACAAACTGTGGCTCGCGGACAACAGCGTCGCCATCGTCGGCGGGCGCAACCTGGGGGATGAGTACTTCGACGCCGAGCCCAACCTGAACTTCACCGATATCGACATGCTCAGCGTCGGGCCGGTGGCTGAACAGCTCGGGCACAGTTTCGACCAGTACTGGAACAGCGCGCTGAGCAAACCCATCGACGATTTCGTTTCAAGCACACCTTCCAAAGGCGATCTCGCCGCCGCCCGCGTGCGCCTGGAGGCATCGCTGGCCGAGTCGCGCCAGCAGAACCACGTGCTCTACAACCGTTTGCGCACCTATCAGACTCAACCGCGCATGGACATCTGGCGCCGCGAGCTGATCTGGGCCTGGAACCAGGCGCTGTGGGATGCGCCGAGCAAGATGCTGTCCAAGGCCGACCCGGATCCGCAGCTGTTGCTGACCACACAACTGGCGCCGGAGTTGAAGGGGGTCCGCCGCGAGTTGATGATGATTTCGGCGTACTTCGTCCCTGGGCAACCCGGCCTCGTCTACCTGACCGGGCGCGCCGATGCCGGAGTTTCAGTGAGTCTGTTGACTAACTCACTGGAGGCCACGGACGTGCCCGCCGTACACGGCGGTTATGCGCCTTACCGCAAGGCGTTGCTGGAGCACGGGGTGAAACTCTACGAACTGCGCCGCCAACCGGGCGACCCCGGCGCCGGCAGCGGGCCGCACCTGTTTCGACGCGGCACCTTCCGTGGCTCGGACTCCAGCCTGCACAGCAAGGCGATGATCTTTGACCGGGAAAAATCCTTCATCGGCTCCTTCAACTTCGACCCGCGCTCGGTGTTGTGGAACACCGAAGTCGGCGTGCTGGTAGACAGCCCGGAACTGGCGGAACACGTGCGCAACCTGGCCCTGCAAGGCATGGCGCCGGCTTTGAGCTATGAGGCAAAACTACAGGATGGGCAGGTGGTATGGGTCACGGAGGACAACGGCCAGTTGCACACCCTGACCCGCGAGCCGGGCAGTTGGTGGCGCAGGTTCAATGCCTGGTTCGCCACCAGCGTCGGGCTGGAACGCATGCTCTAAACACACTGCCGAACCCATGTGGGAGCTGGCAAGCCAGCTCCCACAATGTTTGTCGTGTTCCAACGTCAGGCGGGCTGTGCTGCACCGAATGCTCCCTGACGCAGGAGCAACATCACCAATCCAAAGGCACCCGCCGCCATCAGCAACGGCAATGCATGCCCACTGATCCACTGGCTGCCCGCCCCGGCCACCAGCGGGCCGATCAGGCAGCCGATGCCCCACAGCTGCGCCACGTGGGCATTGGCGCGCACCAGCGCATCGTCCCGATAACGCTCGCCGATCAGGATCAGCGACAGCGTGAACAGCCCCCCCGCACTCGCACCGAACAGCACCCAGATCGGCCAGATCAACAGCGTGTGCATCAGCAACGGAACCGCCAGGCTCGACGCCAGCAACAACAGCGCACACCCCAGGAACAGCGTGCGCCGAGGCAGGTAGTCCGCCAATGCACCGATGGGCAGTTGCAGCAACGCATCGCCGACCACCACCGTACTGACCATGGCCAGGGCGATTTCGGCAGTGAAGCCCTGTTGCAGGCAATACACCGGTAGCAGCGTCAGAATCATCGCTTCGAACGCGGCGAACAACGCCACCGCCCAGGCAATCGCCGGCAGGCTCAGGCAGAAGTGCCACAGGTCGCCGAGCGTCACACTGAAGGACTCGGCCGTCGGTGCGCCGGTACGCCCCAACAGCAGCAACGGCGCCACCATCAACAGACCCACGCCGACCCAGAAACCGTAGTCGTGGTCGGTGCCGATCAATCCCAACAACAGGGGCCCCGAAAGCTGGCTCAACGCATAGCTGCAGCCGTACAACGCCACCAGCCGGCCACGCCACTGCTCCACCACCAATTGGTTGATCCAGCTTTCACCGAGGATGAACACGATGGTCAGGATCACCCCGATCATCAGCCGCAGCACCAGCCACACCGGGTAGCTCGGCAGGATCGCCAACAAGCCGATGGACACTGCGCCGGCCCACAGACACAAGCGCATCAGGTTGGCAGTACCCAACCACGAGGCCATCCGGCTGGAGACCTTGGCCCCCAGCAGAACGCCAAAAGCCGGCATGGCCGCCATCACGCCAATGGCGAAACTTCCGTAGCCCCAGCTTTCCAGGCGCAGGGACACCAGCGGCATGCTGACACCCAGCGCCAGGCCGACGCTGAGCACCGAGGCCAGGACGGCAAAGTAAGTCGCCCAACGCATTTCCACGCTCCTGTGGATCATGTTTGAGAACACACAAATCAGTGTGGGAGCGGGCTTGCTCGCGAATACGCTGGGTCAGTC
>NZ_JBSVVZ010000070.1:0-36213 GCF_054071875.1 Pseudomonas sp. SDO524_S393
TTTGACCGCATACCCCTGTGGGAGCCGGGCTTGCCCGCGATTGGGTCCACCCTTATTTCGCTACCTTGCCGAGTACACGCAGGCGACTCACACCGCCATCCGGGAACACGTTCAGGCGGATGTGGGTGATCGGGCCCAGCGCCTTGATCTGTTCGACGAAAGTGTGTTCGGCGTGCATTTCCAGCTTCTGGCTCGGCAGCAGTTCGCGCCAGAACAGCGACTGGGTTTCGATCTGGCTGTCGGTGCCGCCCTTCACGAAGGCGCCCTGGATCGAGCAGGTGTCCGGGTAGTTGCCCTTGAAGTGCAGGGTGTCGACGATGATTTTCTCGATCTCGCCCGGGTGGCCCAGGGCGACGATCACCCAGTCATTGCCGGGTGTACGACGACGGGCGGTTTCCCAGCCGTCGCCCATGTTGATGCCACGGCCCGGGTTGAGGATGTTGCTCATGCGACCGAAGTGCTCGTCGGAGCAGGCCAGGGCGCGACCGCCATTCAGTGCGGCAGCCAGGTCGACCTGTTCGTTGTCACCTACCGCCGACCAGTCGCGGAACGGTACGCCGTATACACGCAGACGGGCCACGCCGCCATCCGGGTAGATGTTGAAGCGCAGGTGGCTGAACGCCTGCTCGTTGTTGATTTCATGGTAGTGGTGGCTGTTGCCTTGCAGCTCGACGGCGGACAGCACTTCCACCCATTGGGTGTTCTCGTCAGGCTCGCCCGAGGCCAGGAAGCAGGCTTCCAGGGACGCCGAGGGTGGGTAGTTGCCGGTGAAGAACGAGGTGTCGATGTCCACACCCTTGATGCTGCCGGGCACGCCGAGGCGGATCACCGCACTGTCGTAGCCTTCGAAACGCTTGCGGCGCGACTCCCAGCCGTCCATCCACTTGCCGTTGTCATCGAACACGCCTTCCTTCCACACGGCCGGGGTCGGCTGGAACAGGCGGTTGGCGTCGGCGAACCAGTCATCGGTGACGGAAATGATCTTGGTGCCCAGGCGGGCGTCGGCCAGGTTGACGAACTTTTCGAAAGGTACGGCGTAAGCTTTCATTCTTCTTGTCTGCCTTGAATAGAGTGGCTGGGGATGGTCGTTTAGAGGGTCAGTAATCGGAACAACGCGATCTTGTTGATCTCGGCCAGTGCGCATTTGAACTCGGCCTCGACCGAGTGATGAATGCGCGTTTCGAACGCGGCCAGGATCTGATGCCGGTTGCTGCCTTTTACCGCCATGATGAAGGGAAACTTGAACTTGGCCTTGTAGGCATCGTTCAGCTCGGTGAAGCGCGAGAACTCTTCGGCCGTGCATTGGTGAATACCGGCGCCAGCCTGTTCATTCGTGCTGGCTTCGGTGAGTTGCCCCTGGACGGCAGCCTTGCCGGCCAGGTCCGGGTGAGCGTTGATCAGCGCCAACTGGCGGGCATGATCAGCACTCAACAGGATGTCGCTCATGCGCTGGTGCAGGGTTTCGATCTGGTCGATCGACGCGTCCTGGCCCAGGTCGAAGGCCTTTTCGGCCACCCATGGCGAATGTTCGTAGATATCGGCGAAGGCCTGGACGAATGCGTCACGGCCCAGGGTCGAAGGTGTGAGGGTCTGGAACGCAGTCATTTCGCCGCTCCCTTGAAAGGATGAGTGTCGTGCCAGTGGCGGGCGATGTCGACGCGGCGGGTGAACCACACCTGTTCGTGACCTTTGACGTATTCGATAAAACGCTTCAACGACGCCAGGCGCCCCGGACGGCCGATCAAGCGGCAATGCAGGCCGATGGAAAGCATTTTTGGCGCCTCGGCGCCTTCGGCATACAGCACGTCGAACGCATCCTTGAGGTATTCGAAGAAGTCATCGCCCTTGTTGAACCCCTGCACCTGGGTAAAGCGCATGTCGTTGGTGTCCAGGGTATAGGGGATCACCAAATGCGGCTTGCCGGTGGGCGTATCGGGTTCCCAGTAGGGCAGGTCATCGTCGTAGGTATCGCAATCGTAGAGGAAGCCACCTTCCTCCATCACCAGCCGCCGGGTATTGGGGCCGGTGCGCCCGGTGTACCAGCCCAGTGGGCGTTCGCCGGTCAGTTCGGTGAGGATGCGGATGGCTTCGAGCATGTGCTCGCGCTCCTGGGCCTCGTCCATGTACTGGTAGTCGATCCAGCGGTAACCGTGGCTGCAGATCTCGTGGCCAGCCTCGACCATCGCGCGGATCACATCCGGGTGGCGCTGGGCGGCCATGGCCACGGCAAAGATGGTCAGCGGGATATCGAATTGCTTGAACAACTTGAGGATGCGCCACACGCCGGCACGGCTGCCGTATTCGTACAGCGACTCCATGCTCATGTTGCGTGCGCCTTGCAGCGGCTGTGCAGCGACCATTTCCGACAGGAACGCTTCGGATTCCTTGTCACCGTGCAGAATATTGCGCTCGCCACCTTCTTCGTAATTAAGTACGAAAGACAGCGCGATGCGTGCCTTGCCCGGCCAGTGGGGGTGAGGAGGGTTACTGCCGTAACCGATCAGGTCGCGTGGGTAGTCAGCGCTCACTGCAGTCTTCCTTCTTGTTCGTCGTGTTGGCGATGAGTGATTGTATACAACTTATCGCGCACTTTGTAAGCCCGCATTTCTGCATTTTTTCTGCAAGGCTTCAGGTGAATGGTGTAGCAAGAAACTTGCCTGATTGGTCAGCTAATGGACAAAAGGTCGTTTAAAAGCAAGGATTACTCGACGATTGCCTCGAGCGTCGCTGCAGGTGCACGGATCCAAAGGTTTGTGATTTTTATTGTGTACAATTTTTTTAAAAAGTGTCTTAATCAGCCATCGCCGGCTTTTTCGCTGCCCTGAAAAAGCGCGGACCTTTCTTTTACTGACTTCAGGAGGCGCGCCGACGCCATGGGACGTTTGACCACACACGTTTTGGACGCCGCACACGGCTGCCCCGGCAGCGCGATCAAGGTCGAGTTGTACCGCGTCGAGGGCGCGCAGCTTGAGCTGGTCGCGACCACGCTGACCAACAGCGATGGCCGTTGCGATGCGCCGCTGTTGCAAGGTGACGACTACCGCAGCGGTGTCTACCAACTGCAGTTCAGCGCCGGTGACTATTACCGCGCCCGTGGCGTGCAGTTGCCTGAACCAGCCTTCCTCGATGTGGTGGTACTGCGTTTCGGCATCAGCGCCGAACAGGATCACTACCATGTCCCGTTACTGATTTCGCCCTACAGCTACTCCACTTATCGCGGTAGCTGAGCGTCACCTCGCTTCACACCCCCAAAGCTCTTCGTTGGTTTTTCGCCCGCCCCACACTGCGGGCTTTTTTTTGCCCGGCAACTATGTAGTGCAGGATGAACGCGACGGGTCTCTAGGCTCGGTTTTTTTCAAGCCACCCGGAGGCCGGCATGGACACCGACAGCGTTTCACCCCTGGATTTCGACGACCCCGCCGTGACGCCCGAACAGCGCCTGACCACGCTGCGCGCGTTGTTGACTCAGCGTATCAACGGCGCCGCCCAGCCCAGCCGCCTGATCAATCAATTGCACGACACCCATGAACGTTGCCTGCAACGCACCCGGCAATTGCGCCAACTGAGCGGTCGGGCGCCGCGTATCCTTGCGGTGATCCGCCAGGCCTTGCGTGAAGCGTTTGCTCTGGATCCTCACACCTTGCTGTTCAGCGAACCACCGCCGCCTCGCCCGGCCAGCCAGGTCAACAGCCTGGTCGACCGCGCTTTGGACCTGTTTGCCCGGCCCGGTGTGCCCATCAACCTCCATCACTTCACGGCCTTGAGTGTCCAGGGCGAGGCGCTTCATCGCCTGCCGTTCAACGCTTGGGAAGTCATGGACCGAGTGCGCAAGTTAAGGCTCTCCGAGCGCGTCGACAGTGCCGTTACGGGGTACTGGCAGCAACTGGCCGAGGGTTCATGGCTGTCCCGTGCAAAGCGCTGGGCCGAGTTGCACGCCTTGGCATTTGCCGACCAGGCTTACCTGGCGCACCAGGTGTTTGAGCTGTCGGCAGCGGCCTACTCCATGGTCAAACAGCTGGTGGATGCACCGACCGCCGAAGCCCGCCAACGTGCGGGTGGTGCTTGGGCCGCGTTGTGTGTGGAGACGCTGACTTGGCCCCACACCGACTCGGGAGTGCTGGCGATTCCAGGCGCCTTGTACCTGCGTCGGGCTGGTGAGCCGGACGCGCCTGTGGTGGTTTATCTGCCGGGTTTGCAGCAGGCGTTTCGCGAATTCAGCTCCTGGCATCAGTTGCAGAACGATTTGCCGGTACTGATCCAGCAGTCGTTGCTGAACACCGCATGGCTTTATTTGCCGTTCAAGCGTCACTCGGTCGCGGCAATCCCTCCTGGCGTGAGCCTTAACGAGGACGCCCTGGCCCACAGTGCGCAAGCCTTGCTGGATGGACAGTTGAATGACGAATGGGGCAGCCTGCTGTCGCTCGATTACACCGCCCCTGCCGTGGGCGAACCCCTGCCTAGTCGTCGTGCGGCGCGTTTGCTGCGGTTTATCGAAAAGCACCGTGCGCGCCTCAACCGTGGGCCGATATTCGCCTCCATTCTGGACGAATTGCTCGAGTGGGACCGCCAGCGACGACACTCCGAAATCCTGCTGGCCAACCTGTCTGCCGACCTGCCGCGCATGGCCTGCGAGGGGAAATTGCAACGCTATGAAAGCCGCTTGAGTGCGTTGCACGAGACTGACGCTGCGGCCTATCAGGCGCTGTTGCAACTCGAAGGCCAGCGTCAGGAACTGTTGCAGAAGGTCAGCGGCTGGACGCTCGGCGAGGCGCCCCGGTTGTTCCAGCCGGCATTCTGGCTGGAGCGCCTGGAAGGTTCGCGCCAGCGTGCCGCGTGGGTGGTGCAGACCCAACGCCGTGCATTGCGCCAGGAGGCACAGATTGAGTTGGCCTTGCAGATGCTCCAGCAGCCCCACCTCGACCGGTTGCTGGAGGTACTCGATACGCCGTTGGCAGCGGCGCGGGGTGACAGTGACACGCGCGTGTTGCGCATCACCCTGGGGGCGGGCGGCCTAGGCGAGTTGATGGGCGTGTTTGTGGTGACCACCGCACGTGCACTGAGCGAGCCGATGGAGCCCCAGCCGGTGTTGCTGGTGGTCAGTGGCGGGTTCGGTGGGCTGGCGGTATTCGACACATTGCACAGTCTGACCTACGCGCTACGGGCCAGCCTGACCAGCCGTGATGGTTCTGTGTTATGGCGCTGCATCGGACGGGACGTGCGCAAGGCTCTGCAATCGGAGCTGTCGGCGGCAACGCCGATTGACTATCGCGTGGAGGAGGGCGATGCACTGCATGGTAGCGTCAAGGCGTTGATCGAATACCACGCGCGCCTGCACAAGCGCCTGAATGGCCCAGCGCGCTTGTTCAGCGAGGTAGCGGATGTGAATCTGGCCCGGCAACTGTTGGCCGATGAGCTGCGCGATCACCTGCAAGTACCCGCCCATGATGCGCGTGCGGTTGCCCTGGCGAATGTGGAGTACGTGCGCTTCGGTGCCGTGCACTCTCACGCCCGGCCACCCTGGCTGACGCGGGCTTCAGCGGCTCACCGCCAGCGCTACAGGCGCCTGCAACGGAGTTACCTGGCCAACGCCTTGGCCCTGGAGAGCCGGCTGTGGCAGGTGTTGCCGTCGCTGGAAACGTTTGCGCGCGGCCTGTTGGCGGCGCGGCTCAAGGCGGATGGTTTTTCCTCGACGCTGGATATGGACCTGCCCTTGCTGGACATGCCGGACGATGTCAGCCGCCAGTTTTGTGGCTGGTCGAGTCAATGTGTGGTGGGTGACCGTCATGCCAAAACCGTGGTCAGTCGCGAACGAACGACCTTCAGCCTGCTGGATCTGGCCTTGCATAACCTCGACCCCCAGGCGCCATGGACCGAGTGGCGATTGAACCGGGCGCGCTGGCATCAGCCTGAGTGGAAGGCTCGATTGAGCCCGCGTTATTTGATCGACACCTTGTCTGAACTGGACATCGGCGGACAGTACACCGCCTGGGTCCAGCGTGTGTTTCACCCGACATCCCAGGCATTGTCCCGGCCACTGATCGACCGCAGCACGTGGCAGTTGGCGCGCTTGCAAGCTTTTTCCGCTGTCAGGCAAGGTCTCTCGGTTCAGGGGCAAAGCCTGTTCAGCACGGCCATGGCGGCGCGTGGCCCGGCCGATCTGTACAAGAACGGTCATGAGTTGCGCTTGGGTTTCGTGCGGTTGTGCGGCCTGACCTTGGCTCAACACCGCCATATCGCGGGCATTCTGATCATCATCGATCAGCCCTCGCAGCGTTGCGTGGTGTATTGGCCGGGTGCCCAGGGTTCGCCGACGATCAGCGAGCACGATGGCGTCGAACAGGCCAGGATCGCGATAAACGCCTCTTGGGCGACCCCCGACAACAGCAAGGCGCTGGCGCGACAGGTGGCCCCCGGCTGGGAAACCGAGGCGCTGGCCGGCTATCCCGGGCAACCGGCCGTCGTGCCAACGCCGGTGGCGTTATTGAACAGGGTCCGTGTGGCGCCGATTCTGGGGTTCGCCGTTCTCAGGGCGTATGAAGCCATTCGGCGGTTCGTCGCCAGTTTCAAGATCAAACACACGCTACCCTCTGCGGTGTTGCCTGTGATCGAAGCACAGATCAAGGAACAGATCCTCGCCGACCCCAAGGCCTGGCTGGACATTGTCCTTACCGCCCAATGCGATGCCCAGGCGCTGTTCGCCCATGCCCGCATGCTCGAGATCCAGCAGCGTGCCCAGGCCAGTGCCAACTCCATCGCGACACTTGATCAATACCGAGAACAACGCTTGGCCGAGCAGAACGATGCCAGGGTGCGTGGTCTTCTATCTTTCATTCCGGTGATTGGTGTGGGAATCAGCGTGTATGAGTTGTTGCTGGCGGCTCGGCGTTACCACCTCAGTCAACGCGCCGACGATGCGGTGGACGTGGTGTTTTTGACGCTGATGGCATTTGTCGATGTGGTCACCTCTTTCATTCCCGGGAGCAAGACGGTACGCCCCGTTGCGCTGCACCGGAGCCTGATTCAGTTGCATCAGCGCGGTGCTCGCCTGGCACGTTTGCCGTCTGCGCCCCAAGCGGCCAGCGTGTTGGAGCGTTTGCGCAAGTCTTTTTCCATCGACACCGCCGTGCCGCTGCAGGGATCGGGCGAGAGGGGGGTCTACGTGAAAAACGGCGAGCAGTTCTGGCGCGATGGCGAGCATTTTTACCCGGTGTACCGGCGCACGGATGAACACGCGCTGCGGATAAAGAACCCGGGCGGTGAAGCCGAGGGCGAATTACTGCTGTTTATCCGGGAAGACCGTGAGTGGTCATTGGGGGCGGATGCGCCGCCAGTGTCACCACAACCGGGTCCGAGTTCAGCCATATGGCGCCCCTTCAACGCTCCGGCCGAAACCAGCTGGCGTCCCCCTTCGCACACGGCGGTCGAACTGCGTCTGCGCCAGACCCAGGTACCGCCGCAGCACTTTCAGGCCTGGGCCTCCACGGCGTCGCTGACACTGACGGCGCTGTTGCCGGAGCGGAGTCTGTTCGAGGTCACCGTACGTCCGCCCGCGCGCCCCTATCGGGTAGTGCAGTTCAATGGCCGTCATTATCGGGTGCTGCCGGACGGTGCGCAGGTGTCCCCGCGCACGTTGATCTTCATCACCCGCGACCAGCCGCTGGAACATGCGGCGTCCCTGGATATCGCCTATTGGCTTGAAGTAGGCGCGTTCGACCAGCCGATACCGGCGACGCTTGGCAGTGAGGGCGCGTGGGTATTTCACCGACCGTTGTTCAGTGAGTCGCTGCGGGTATCCCTGGCCCGGGCGTTTCCGTTCATGACGACCAACAGCCGCACGTTTCTGATCGAGCGCCTGCTGGCTCTGTCCGATCGCAGCCCGTCACTGACTGCCAGCCATCTGCTCAGTTTGCGTGCAACCCTTGACCGTTGGCTGGCGCCAGGCGCCCTTGGGCAAACCGACGATCTGCTAAAGCTGTTAAGGCCCCTGGAAAGTGCCAGCAGTACCCGTATCTACATCGGCCGTGAGCCGATCACGCCGGGCTTTGAGCGTATGGATTTCACCGTGGTCCCTCGGCCGAGCAATGCTTTGTTCGAGCCCACCCAACACAATCAGATTGAAAGGGCGCGGGTGATGCAAAACGCGGTGCGAACCGTGCTGGAGGCCCAGGGGTTTGTCGTGCGCAGGATGGAAAAGAAGGCGGGCGCCGGCGCTGTGGTGGACTTCTGTTGCACTCATCCGCAGACCGACAATCTGTACTACGTGTTGACGCGCTGGTCCCATACCCCCTCGATCAAACTGCACGCGGCGCACGCGATGCAAATGACCGACGCGTGGTTCATCGAGAAAAGCACGTCCTTCAAATTCAGCGCCGCCTACGCGCCGATCAAGCAGGCGCTCGACGAGCACCGCCTGGTGAAGATCATCGCGGGCATTCAGTGGACGGCACAGGCACCGCCCACTGTGTACTTCGTCCGGTTTGGCAGCCTCAGGCCCGGAGCAGCGCTGCGGCGCCGGCCGCGCCGAAAAAGGCCGCGCTTACCCGGTTGAACCAACCCTGGCCGCTGCCGCTGCGCAGGTAGCGCGCGGCGCCATGGGCACCGAGCCCGTAGGCCAGCTTGCAGAGCAGGTCGAGCAGGGTCCAGGTGACGATCATGATCAATAGTTGCGGCAGGAACGCGTGTTGGCTGTTGAGGAACTGCGGCAGGAATGCGGCGAAGAACAGAATGTCCTTGGGGTTGCTGGCGCCCAGTACGAAGGCGCGACCAAACAGGCTGCGAAAGCGCGGCAGCGGCGCGCTGTAGGGCACTTCTGCCTGTCGGGCCGGTTGCCGCGACTGTTGCCAGCTCTGCCAGGCGAGGTAAAACAGGTACGCCGCGCCGACGATCTTCAAGGCGCTGAACAGTTGCTCGGAGGCCAGCAACAGCGCGCCCAGGCCGAGGGCCGAGGCGCTGAGCAGGCAGATAGAGGCAGATACCCCACCCAGAAACGCCGGATACGAGCGGCGCAGCCCGTAATTCAAGCTGTTGCTGATCATCAGCAATGACAACGGCCCCGGGATCAGGATCACCACCAATGCCGCGCCGCTGAACAGTAGCCAGGTTTCCAGGTTCATCCGTTGCTCCTTTATAGAAATATGAATTTGGCGATAAAGATCGCGCACAACACCCACAGGCTGATGGAGATCTCACGGTACTTGCCGGTACCGGCCTTGAGCGCCACGTAGGTGATGAAGCCCAGGGCGATCCCGTCGGCCACCGAGAAGGTCAGGGGCATCATGATCGCCGTGACGATCGCCGGAATGCTGTCGGTGGCTTCGTCCCAATTGATATGGGCCATGCTCGCCATCATCAGCATCGCCACGTAAATCAAGGCTCCGGCGGTGGCATACGCCGGGATCATGCCGGCCAGCGGTGCGAAAAACATCGCGGCCACGAACAGAATGCCCACGGTCACCGCCGTCAGCCCGGTACGCCCGCCAGCGGCCACGCCGGCGGCACTTTCCACGTAGCTGGTCACGGGCGGCACACCGACCATGGCCCCGAATACGCTGGACGCACTGTCGGCCTTCAGGGCACGGGACAGGTTATCGATCTTGCCATCGGCATTGACCAGTCCGGCCCGTTGCGCGACGCCCATCAGTGTACCTGCGGTGTCGAACATGTGTACAAAAAGAAACGCAAAAACAACGCTGATCATGCTGATATTGAATACACCGGCCACATCCATGGCCATCCAGGTCGGGGCCAGGCTCGGCGGGGTGGAGAGGATGCCGTTGTAGTGCACCAGGCCCAGGCCCCAGCCGGCGAGCGTGACGGCGATGATGCTGATCAGGATCGCGCCGAATACGCGGTGGTAGCTGAGGATGGCGATCAGCAGGAAGCACACGGCGGCCAGCAGCGGCGCGGGTTCGTGCAGCGAGCCGAGCTTGATCAGGGTGGCTGGGCTGTCGACGATGATGCCGGCGGTCTTCAGACCGATCACCCCGAGGAACAAGCCGACGCCGGCGCCCATGGCATGGCGCAGGCTCACCGGAATGCTGTTGAGCAACCATTCCCGCACCCGGGAGAGGGTCAGGCCCATGAACAGCACGCCCGAGATGAACACCGCGCCCAGCGCGGTTTCCCAGGTGTAGCCCATGGTGCCGACCACGGTGTAGGTGAAGAACGCATTCAGGCCCATACCTGGCGCCAAGCCGACCGGCCAGTTGGCGTACAGGCCCATCAACAGGCAGCCGAGGGCGGCAGCGATGCAGGTGGCGACGAACGCCGCACCGTGATCGATGCCGGCATCGGCCATGATGTTCGGGTTGACGAAGATGATGTAGGCCATGGTGATAAAGGTGGTGAGGCCGGCGATCAGCTCGGTCTTCACTGTGGTGCCATGCAAGCGCAGTTTGAACAGGCGTTCCAGCCAACCGTGGTTGGGCGGGGAGAGGTCCAGCGTCGGGGCTTCGGTTTTGCGGCTATCCACAGCGAGTACTCCTCAAGAGTTTTATTGTTATTTCCAGCGCCGGTCACAGATGTGGGCAACAGCGCTTTGAGGTGTCGGCAAGTTTTGTTGACCAATAGGTCAGGAACTCGCTCGATGTGGATTATGCTTTTGTATACAAATAAAGCAAATAATGTTTTCGATTGGCCGCTCGGAAGCAGATGAAAGGCATGCCCTCTACCCGCTCGCCACAGGGTTCAAGGCTGGTGGGCGAGTGCCTGATTGACGGCCAGCCAACCGCTGACGGCGGCTTCCCCGGCGTCGCTGAATGCGCGTTGCAGCAACTTCACCTGCTCGCGCCGCAGCGACTGTTCGAAACGCTGGCCTTCCTCAGTCAATTCCAACAGGCGTTTGCGCTTGTCGGTCTCGGACGCAACGCTGTTCACCAGGTGCATTTCCTGCAATTGGCGCAGCGGCATATTCAGTGCCTGCTTGCTTACCCCGAGCACTTCCAGCAGTTCCTTCACGCTCAATGCGGGGTAGCGCGCGATAAAAAACACGATGCGCTGGTGCACCCGACTCAGGCCTCGGCGCTCGAGCATTTCGTCGGCCTTGGCGGTGAACGCCTGGTAGCCGAAGAAGAACGCTTCCATGGCTTCTTGCTGGGCGGTTGGGTTTTTAAGGTCAAGCATATTGACGTATCCGTTCGCGTCGTCGTAATTTCGGTCAAGCAGTTTGACGTATTTCCCACAGGCTTAGCCAGCGGTGACCCCATGGCCTTCTCTGAACGTGTTACGCGCCTCAAAAGCTCCTTGATCCGTGAAATCCTCGCGGCTGCCCAGCGTCCGCAAGTGATGTCCTTCGCCGGAGGCCTGCCGGCCGAAACCATGTTGCCCCGGTTGAACTGGGATGACCTGCCGCTGAATATCGGCCAATACGGCATGAGCGAAGGCGAGCCGCAGCTGCGCGAACTGATCGCCGCGCAGGCCCGTGCCCTTGGCGTGCCGTGTCAGGCCAGCCAGGTATTGGTGGTCAGCGGTTCTCAGCAAACCCTGGACCTGGCGGCCAAGCTGTATATCGACAAGGGCACGCAGATCCTGCTCGAAGGCCCGACCTACCTGGCCGCGTTGCAGATCTTCCAGTTGTTCGGCGCCGATTGCCTCACCGTGCAACTGGAGGCCGACGGGCCGAACCTGGCCGCGTTGCGTGCCAACCTTGAACGCCATCACCCGGCGTTCATCTACCTGATTCCGACGTTCCAGAACCCTTCGGCGGTGCGCTACAGCGAAGCCAAGCGCGAAGCCGTCGCGGCATTGCTCGATGAGTTCGGCGTGACTCTGATCGAAGACGAACCCTACCGCGAACTGACCTTCGACGGCGCCAGTGCCAAACCGATTGCCGGGCGCCTGAAAAAGGCCAGCTGGATCTACACCGGCACGGTTTCCAAGACCCTGTTGCCGGGGCTGCGGGTGGGTTACCTGATCGCCAGCCCGGACTTGTTTGCGCACCTGCTCAAGCTCAAGCAGTCGGCGGACCTGCACACCAACCGCGTGGGCCAGTGGCAGGCGATGCAGTGGCTTGGCAGCGAACAATACGCGCAGCACCTGGTGGAACTGCGCAGTTTCTACCGTGAACGCCGCGACGCGTTTCAGGCCGCACTGGTGCGCCATTTCGGCGACCTGGCCGACTGGCAAGTGCCCCAGGGTGGATTATTCTTCTGGCTGACCTTGAAACAGCCGCTGGATACCCGCACTTTGTTGGCTCCATCGCTCGATCAGGACGTCGCGTTCATGCCCGGTGAACCGTTCTTTTCCGAGCCGGACCAGCACCTGGGTTCGTTGCGGCTCAATTTCAGCCATATCGACCCGGCGCGCCTGGACGAAGGTCTCAAGCGCCTGGCCGCGGTGGTCCGTCAAGCACAGCACGCGCAAGCGGCATAAGGGGAGCCCCATGTACAAGGTTTATGGCGATTACAAGTCGGGCAACTGCTACAAGGTCAAATTGATGCTCAGCCTGTTGGGCATCCCGTATCAATGGGTGGATGTGGACATCCTCAAGGGTGACACCCAGACCGCCGAGTTCCTGGCGAAGAACCCCAACGGCAAGATCCCGGTACTGGAGCTCGAAGACGGCACCTGCCTGTGGGAGTCGAACGCGATCCTCAACTTCCTCGCCGACGGCAGCGAGTTCCTGCCCGGCGAGCCGCGCCTGCGTACGCAAGTGCTGCAATGGCAGTTCTTCGAGCAATACAGCCACGAGCCCTACATTGCGGTGGCGCGGTTTATCCAGTTCTACCTGGGGTTGCCGGAAGAACGCCAGGAGGAATACAAGAAGCTGCACAAGGGTGGCTACAAGGCGCTCAAGGTCATGGAGCGTCAACTGCAATTGACGCCGTATCTGGTGGGTGATCAGTTTTCGATTGCCGACGTGGCGCTGTATGCCTACACCCATGTGGCCCACGAGGGTGGTTTCGACCTGGCGGCCTATCCGGGTGTGCAGGCGTGGTTGAAACGTGTTGCCAGCCATCCAAAACATGTGCCGATGCTGGACTGATCATACGGTTCAACATGTGGGAGCTGGCTTGCCTGCGATGGCCTCACCTCGGTACAACTGACAGACCGAGTTGTCCGCATCGCAGGCAAGCCAGCTCCCACACAAGCCTGCTCTAACGTTAGCTCTGCGGTGTGTCAGATAATTCGTCGTTCAGCAGGTCAAAGCAACGTTGCGCCGCCGGGCTCAAGCCCATCCCGCTGCGACTGATCAAACCGATCTCACGGTTCACGCCGGGATGATCGATGGGGATGCGTTGCAAACCCTTCAGACTGTCCGCCGCCGATTCCGGCAACACACTGATCCCCAACCCCTGGCGTACCAATGCCAGCACCGTCGACATGTAGTTGGCCTCCATGCCGGCGTTCATTGTCAGCCGCGTCTCATCGAACAACGCATCCACTTGCTCGCGCACACTGCTGTCGCGCCCGGTGAGGATGATCGGCTGATCGGCCAACTGTGCGAGGGTCAGTTGGCGATGACGGGTCAGCGGGTGGTCCACCGGTACAAATGCACACAGACGGTCATTCAGTACCGGTATGAAATCCAGGCCGTGACTGAGTCGTGCCCGCACGCCGATGCCGAAATCCACCTCCCCGGAACGTACCTGGGCATGAATGCGATGGGCTACCAGGTCATGCAGGCGCACTTCGATTCCGGCAAACCGCTCACGAAACAAACGCAAGGCCGGCGGCAATGTCCCGGCGCACACCGAGGGCAGGGCGGCGATGGTAACCACGCCCCGGCGCAGTGCGGCGAGATCGCGGGAGCCGCTGACGATGTTGTCCAGGTCCAGCAGCAGCTTTTCCATCGGGCCACGGGCGTCCTGGCCGGCAGCCGTGATGCTGACATGCCGGGGGCTGCGGTCGAGCAGGGCAACGCCGAGCCAGTCTTCCAGTTGCTGCACCTGCACCGTCAGCGCGGAAGGCGAGAGGTGCAGCTCGTTGGCGGCCCTGGTGAAGCTGCCCGTACGGGCCACCGCCAGAAACGCCTGAATGTGTTGGATGCTGTTCTTCATTTTGTTTTTCCGAACACTAGCTGGTGAATATTCTAATTTACAAAGACTAACCCGCTTCCAATACTCCCGGTAAAACAATAACCGGCCATCAAGGCCGCTCTGGAGTAACCCATGCTCGCAACCCTGGGTGTCATCACCATCCTGTGCCTGCTCGCTGCCGTCATGAGCAAACGCCTCTCGCCGCTGGTGGCCCTGATCGCCTTGCCGATCATCGCCGCGCTGCTTGGCGGTTTCGGCCTGCAAACCAGCGCCTTCATCATCACCGGTATCAAGAACGTCGCCCCCGTCGTCGGCATGTTCGTGTTCGCGATTCTGTTTTTCGGGATCATGACCGATGCCGGTATGCTCGACCCCATCATTGATCGCATCCTGCGCACGGTAGGGACACGTCCTACGCGAATTGTCGTAGGCACGGCGACACTGGCGTTGTTGGTGCACCTGGACGGCTCGGGCGCGGTGACCTTTCTGGTGACGGTGCCGGCGATGCTGCCGTTGTACACGCGGTTGGGCATCGACAAACGCATCCTCGCCTGCGTGTGCGCGATGGCGGCCGGGGTCAATTTCCTGCCCTGGACCGGCCCGGTGCTGCGCTCGTCAGCCGCCTTGCACGTGCCGGTGGCGGACTTGTTCCAGCCGTTGATTCCGGTGCAGATCGTTGGTCTCGCCTTTGTATTCGCCTGCGCCTGGTGGCTGGGGCGCCGTGAAGAAAAACGCCTGGGCCTGGGGGCCGGGTCCACGGTGGATGCGGTGCCGCAGCGGGTACTCAGCGAAGACGACATCAAGCTGCGCCGCCCACGTCTGTTCTGGGTCAACCTGATCCTGACCGTGCTGGTGATGGTGGTGATGATTGCCGGCTGGGTCGATCCAGTGGTGATGTTCATGCTCGGCACCGTGGTGGCGCTGTGCATCAACTATCCGAACGTCGACGCTCAGCGTGCGCGCATCGACGCCCACGCCAAGACCGCGCTGACCATGGCCAGTATCCTGCTCGCTGCCGGGGTGTTCACCGGAATCATGCAGGGCACTGGCATGCTCAAGGCCATTGCCGAAGTGGCGGTAGCGCAGATTCCGGCCGGCCACGGGAAGTTGATCCCCGCCGTGGTGGGCTTTATTTCCATGCCGTTGAGCATGCTGTTCGACCCCGATTCCTACTATTTCGGTGTGATGCCGGTGATCGCCGAAGTTGGCAAGGCCCTGGGCGTCGACCCGCTGCAAGTGGCCCAGGCCTCGTTGCTGGGTGTGCACACCACCGGTTTCCCGGTCAGCCCGCTGACCCCTGCGACCTTCCTGTTGGTGGGCCTGTGCAAGATCGAATTGGCCGATCACCAGCGCTTCACCATTCCGTTTCTGTTTGCCGCGTCGGTCTTGATGACCCTGACCGCGCTGCTCCTGGGAGTGATTTGAGATGAAAACCTTGCGCATCGGTTCCGGTGCCGGCTATTCCGGCGACCGTATCGAGCCTGCCGTGGAACTGGCCGAGCAGGGCGACCTGGATTACCTGGTGTTCGAATGCCTGGCTGAACGCACGATTGCCCTGGCGCAACAGGCGCGAATCAACGACTCACAGGGTGGCTACGACCCGCTGTTGAGTGAGCGGATGCGTCGGGTGTTGCCCTATGTCGGCGTCAAGACCGGGCGTCGGCGCTTGCGGGTTATCACCAATATGGGCGCGGCCAATCCGGTATCGGCGGCCCAGGAAGTGCGGCGGATTGCGCAAGAGCTGTGCCTGGACCTCAAGGTGGTTGCCGTGGTCGGCGATGACGTATTGACGGTCTTGCAACCCGATTTTTTGCTGGATAACGGCCAGACCGTCGGCGCTTTGGGTGAGCGATTACTGTCGGCGAATGCCTACCTGGGTGTCGACGGCATTCTGCAGGCCTTGCACGCCGATGCCGACGTGGTGATCACCGGGCGCGTGGCCGATCCTTCGTTGTTCCTGGCGCCGCAGATGTTCGAGTTCGGCTGGGCCGCGGACGATTGGTCGCGCCTGGGGCGCGGCACGCTGGTAGGGCATTTATTGGAGTGCGCAGGGCAGGTGAGCGGTGGTTATTTTGCCGATCCGGGTTTCAAGGATGTGGAAGACCTGGCGCGGCTGGGCTTTCCCTTGGCTGACATCAACGCAGACGGCGAGGCGCTGATTACCAAGGTTGCTGGCTCGGGTGGACGGGTCAGTCGTGCGACGTGCACCGAGCAATTGATTTATGAGGTGCATGACCCTGCTGCTTACCTTACGCCGGATGTGACCGCCGATTTTTCCCGGGTAGGGTTTGTGGAGGAGGGCCGTGATCGGGTACGTGCCCAGGGTGCCGAAGGGCGAGCACGGCCAGAGCAGTTGAAAGTCAGCGTCGGTTATCTGGACGGTTGGATCGGCGAAGGGCAGATGTCCTACGGTGGCCCGGGTGCTGTCGCTCGGGCGCAGTTGGCGCGGGATGTCGTCCTCAAACGCCTGGAGCTGATGGGCGTGAAGATGCAGGAGGTGCGCGCCGAACTGATCGGCATGGACGCCCTGCATGGCCCGCGCAGCCACGTCGAACCCTGGGAAGTGCGCCTGCGTGTGGCGGCGCGCTGTGCAGACCGCAGCGAAGCGGTGCGGGTCGGCAATGAAGTGGAGACCCTCTACACCAACGGCCCGTCGGGCGGGGGCGGCGCCAGCAAAAGCGTGCGTCAGGTGGTGGCGGTGGCGTCGTTGCTGCTGCCGCGCAGTCAGGTCAACCCGAGGATCGAAGCATGAAACTGCACACGCTGGCCCATTCCAGGACCGGGGACAAGGGTGATACGTCGAACATTTCGATCATTGCCTACCGCGCCGAAGATTACCCGCTGCTGTGTGAGCAACTGACGGCTGAGCGCGTAGCCGAGTACTTTGCGGGCTTGCGCGACCCGCAGGCACCGCCGGTACGGCGGTATGAATTGCCCGACGTACAGGCGCTGAACTTCGTGCTGCCGGGGATCCTGCGTGGCGGCGTGACCCGCTCGCTGGCGCTGGACGCCCACGGCAAGTGCCTGGGTTCAGCGTTGCTGGATCTGGAAATGCAAAACTAAGGCTATCACCGGGCAAATGTGGGAGCTGCGGTGTCTGTCAGACCGCAGCGAAGCGCTTATCCAGGTAATCGATGATCACCTTGGAGTCATACATCCAGGTGGTCAGGCCATTTTCTTCGATACGCAGGCACGGCACCTTGATCTTGCCGCCTTGCTCCAGCAGGGTCTGGCGGTCATGCTCATTGTGCTTCGCGTCTTTCAATGCAACCGGCACGTTCAGGCGGTGCAGGGTTCGGCGGGTCTTCACGCAGAACGGGCAGGCATGGAATTGATACAGGGTCAGGTCCTTGGCGGCTTCGTTCACCTGCGCCTGTTGCTCGGCGCTGCGCTGCTTTTTGCGCGGACGGGTCAGGAAATCGCCCGCGATGATGACGTGGCCGAGGCCGACTCGAAGTGCTTTGACGAACATGGTGCAAACCTCTTGCCCGAAACAGAAGGGGCCGCAGCTTACCTGATTTTGACCGGCGAAAAAAAACCGGCGATGAACGCCGGTTTTCTTCACGACAGCCCGTTACTTGATCAGGCTGAGGAATTCGCTGCGGGTGGCCGCGTTTTCGCGGAACTCGCCGAGCATCACCGAGGTGATCATCGATGAGTTTTGCTTCTCTACACCGCGCATCATCATGCACATGTGCTTGGCCTCAATCACCACCGCAACACCCAGGGCGCCGGTCACCTGCATCACGGCATCGGCGATCTGGCGGCTGAGGTTTTCCTGGATCTGCAGGCGGCGTGCGTACATGTCGACAATCCGCGCGACCTTGGACAGGCCCAGCACCTTGCCGCTCGGGATGTAGGCGACGTGGGCCTTGCCGATGAACGGCAACAGGTGGTGTTCGCACAGCGAGTACAGCTCGATGTCCTTCACCAGCACCATTTCACTGTTATCGGAGCTGAACAGGGCACCGTTGGTGACCTCTTCGAGCGTCTGTTCATAACCGCGGCAAAGGTACTTCATCGCCTTGGCGGCACGTTTTGGCGTGTCGAGCAGGCCCTCGCGGGAAACGTCCTCGCCGAGCTGGCCGAGGATCGCGGTGTAATTCTGTTCCAGGGACATGAAACTACCTGTTGGATTTTCGCAAAGCGCAAGGTTACGGTGGCCGACACATCGCTGCAAGCCTGGCGAGGGCACTTGTTACTCGTCGCGCCCTTCCATCATGGTGCGCTTGAGCATCACATACACGGCACCTGCGCCGCCATGGCGCGCCTGGCAGGAGGTAAAACCGAGTACCTGGGGGTGCTGGCGCAACCAGGTGTTGACGTGACTCTTGATCATGGGGCGCTTGCCGTCCAGGCGCACGGCTTTGCCGTGGGTGACGCGTACGCAGCGGATTTCGAATTTAGTGGCTTCGGCGAGGAAGGCCCAGAGGGTTTCACGGGCTTTTTCCACGGTCATGCCATGCAGATCGAGGCTGCCTTCGAAGGGAATCTGGCCGGCCTTGAGCTTGCGCACCTGGCTGTCCTGCACGCCGTCGCGGGCCCACATCAGCTCGTCTTCGGGGCCGACATCAATCACGAATTGGTCCGACAGACCGTCCACGGTGGTGGTCTCGGTACGCACGGTGGCGGCCTGGCGCAGCTTGGCGATCTGCGCCCGGTCGGCCTTGGGTTTGCCGGTATCGGCACGATCATGCTTGATCGGCTTGACACCGCGCAGCTCGTTTTTGAACAGGGAAAAATCGTCGTCTTGCATGTTGGCCTCCGCGAAGGGCAGGCAGTTTACCTAAATCGCGGCGGCCGGGGCGCAGGAAACGCTATCCAGGTGCCATCAGTCGTGCTTTTTCATCAGGTGTGAAGCGATGTTCAATGACAGAGGCTGGCGCATTTTCCGACGGCTACGCCGCCACCACCACACGCCCAGCCACAGTACCAGCAGGCCGATCACCAGCAGAATGATCGAACCGCCGGGGCTGGTGTTCAATTCGCCCAATGCCGGTGAACGACCGGCCAAACCAGCGCCGCCCGCGACGGCCAGTGCCACACCTACTATCGCCAGCAACGCGGCAAAGCCGGCCGCCAGGCGCAGACGCCAGTTGCTCGGCCCCTTGGGGCGCAAGCGACGAGCGTCAAAACCATCGGATATCTTCATTCCGACCTTTCCTCCAGGGTATCGGCCCTTCGACCGGAAGATACACAGGTTGTTCCGACAGCAGAGGCAAATGCGGCAAATGACGGGGCTTTGCGGATGAGCGGGGCTATACACACGCCGCGCCGCTCATCGAAGGTGGCGTTTATATCAGACGAGGTCTTTGGTCAGCGCGAGGGTGGCGAAGTTGTCGGCCATGATGGCCATTTCAGTCTGTTGCACGTGGTCGGCACTCAGGATACCGCCTTTGTAAGGCAGATCACGGGTGGCGCAGGCGTCTTCCACCAAGGTGCAGCGAAAACCGAGGTTCTTGGCCGCGCGCACGGTGGTGCTGACGCTGGAATGGCTCATGAAGCCGCAGACGATCAGATCCAGGGAGCCAAGGTCCTGCAGGTGTTTTTCCAGGCCGGTGCCATGGAAGGCGCTGGGCAACAATTTGCCGATGATGGTTTCGTCACCCTGGGGTTCCAGGCCGGTAATGAACTGACCGCGCTCGCCCTGCGGGTCAAACAGGCCGCCCACGGTACCCAGGTGGCGTACATGCACGATCGGGCGCCCGGCATTGCGCGCCGCACCAACCAGTTGCTTGATGTTGGCGACGGCGGCGTCCATGCCCGACAGGGCAAGCGGACCGCTGAGGTATTCTTTCTGGGCGTCGATGATCACGAGGGTCGCATGGTTCAGGTTGGCTGCTGCGTAACCGCGACCGCTGAGTTGAAACATCGTCTTTGGAACGGACATTCTGGGGCTCCTGTGAGGGGGGCTTTTGTGACATTGTCCACTGGCTGAGCAATTCTGTGAATCGCTACCATCGTAAGGTACGCCGTTGTTGACGTGCAGCGATGTCAAGTGCACGGCTTGTTGAGTCCGATGCTGGCAAAATGGATTAAATCCGACGTACGGCCAAGGTTTTTCGTACATCGTCGGTGCCGGCGAAGGCTGTTAGAATCGCCCGTCGTTTTTTCCTGGAGCTTGCCCCGTGATCACTTCCCGCCTGCGCACCTTGCGCGACCACATCCGTTGGGCTGTCAGCCGTTTCCACGGGGAAGACCTGTTTTTCGGACACGGTACCGACAATGCCTGGGACGAAGCCCGGCAATTGGTGCTGGGGGCCTTGCACCTGCCGTGGGAAATTGCCGATAGCTACCTGGATTGCAACCTGGAAGAAGAGGAAGTCTCCCATGTGCAGCGTCTGCTCCATCGCCGCATTCATGAGCGCGTGCCCACCGCCTACCTGCTGGGCGAGGCGTGGTTCTGCGGCATGTCGTTCATTGTCGATAAACGCGTGCTGATCCCGCGTTCACCCATTGGCGAACTGATCGAAAACCGCTTCGAACCCTGGCTGGCCAAGCCACCGGCGCGCATTCTCGATCTGTGCACCGGCTCGGGTTGCATCGGCATTGCCTGCGCCTACGAGTTCCCCGACGCTGAAGTGGTGCTGGGCGATTTGTCCTTCGAAGCCCTGGAAGTGGCCAACCAGAACATCGAGCGCCATGGCGCCGATGAACGTGTGTACACCGTGCAGGGCGACGGCTTCGAGGGCCTGCCGGGCCAGCGTTTTGACTTGATCGTGTCCAACCCGCCGTATGTGGATGCCGAGGATTTCGCCGACATGCCGGACGAGTACCAGCATGAGCCGGAACTGGGCCTGGCCTGCGGCGATGACGGGCTGAACCTGGTGCGACGCATGTTGGCCGAAGCAGCTGACCACCTGACCGAAAAAGGTCTGTTGATTGTCGAGGTGGGTAACAGCCAGGTGCACGTCGAGGCGTTGTACCCGGAGGTCGACTTCGCCTGGCTGGACTTCCAGCGCGGTGGGCATGGGGTGTTCATGCTGACGGCCGAGCAGTGCCGTCAGCATCAGGCCGAGTTCGCCGCACGGGTTTGAATCGATCCCATTGAAGACATGGGTAATAACTGTGGGAGCAAGCTCCCACAGTTTGAATGCCTTTCAGCTTGCTAGCGGTGCGTGGCGATCCAGATCAACAACCCCGCCTGAAATACCGTAAACGCCACCAGGCAGGTGATGGTAAAGCGCAAGCCGCTGTCTTCGCGCTTGAACTTGATGACCCGCTCTTCTTCCTTGCGCAGCTTGGTTTCCTGCTCCGCCAGGTTCTGCTCGGCCTGTTGCAGCATCTGCGCGGCTTCGAGAATTTCCACGAACTGCACCTTCTCGGTGTTCCAACTGTCGAGCACTTCACTGACTCGGGCCGGTTGCACGTTGCCTTTAAGGTGCTGCACATCGGCGTAGGCCACATCGAACCCCTGGACGCGCAAAAAGTGGTCGCGACGCAGGCGAGTGGCTTCGTTCAAGGCGTCCTTGTTGGCGAGGTCGACCCCGTCGATGCGGTAGCTGGCCCCCTTCTTTCTCGCCCAGGCAACCCCCTGGGCCACCAGGAAACGCCCCAGGCCGCGGTTGGGCGGCTCGATTTCCAGGCTGTTGCCCGGACCGAAGTGCACGCGGTGTTTATCGTGGTCGAGCCAGACGTCCAGGTGATTCTGTTCACGGCGCACCCGCTGGCCCGGCAACTGGATCACCATGCGCAGCAGGCTGCGATGTTTATCGTGGCGCTCGGCATAGCCGAATTGCACGAACCGCAGCGGCCGCGCGCCGGTGGACCGGTCGGTGGCGAGTGGCGCCAGGCGCAGCATCTTGAAATGCTCGGCGTGGACGTCCCCCCACGGCAAGGCCGCCGTGTCGACGGCCTCGGTATTTTCTGCCGGGGTTTCGGCGGTCGGTTCCGGTGTTGCTTCAGTGGTTGTCATGCGGCGCGATCCTGTCCAAGCCTTGCGAGTCGACTGTCTTTTTACTGTCGACTCTGGGCTTATCGGCCGTTTTTGCCAGGACTGGAGGCCAATATGCGTTTAACGGGGCTCAAGCCCGTCGATAAAGCGCACAACGCGCGTGCCCAACTCGGCGGCGAGGGGCAATTGCGGGTCGTTATAGGAGGCCAGTTGCTGTTTCACCTCGTTGGGCACGATACGCAGCACGTGGTTCATGCCTTCGATCACGGCCAATTGCGCATCGGGCTTGGCTTTTTTCAACTGTCGGGCATCACCCACGCCTACCTGGATATCGTTGGAGCCCTGGATGATCAGGGCCGGCATACGCAGCCGGGCGAAAGCAGCCGAAGGGTCTGCACGAAACAGGCTGATCAGATAGGGCTGTACGCTGGGTCGGAAAATGCTTTGCAGCGGGTCGGGCACATCAGTGTCCAACTGGCCGGCCTTCAGGTGGTCGAGGATCTGATTGCTGCGCAGCAGCAGGGCAGGGGGCAGGTGAGCGGCCAGTTGCTGGCGGATCACCTGGTCCACCGGGCGTGCGCTGCCTGAAAGGGAGATAACCCCCGCAGGCTCCAGTTGTGGCGCGGCGAGGGTGGCCACCAGCGCACCTTCACTGTGGCCCAGCAGGATCAGCGGCCCCAGGCGTCTGTCGGCCTTGAGCTGCTTGCCCCAGGCCACAGCGTCGGAAACGTAGGCATCGAGGCTCAGGTTGCGTTCGTCGGGCGTGGCCGCGAGGCTAGCGGCCACGCCGCGCTTGTCGTAACGCACGCTGGCGATGTTGTGCCGGGCCAGTACCCAGGCCAGGCGCTTGAGGCTGTCGTTGCGCGCACCGTCGGCGCTGTTGCCGTTGCGGTCGGTGGGGCCGGAGCCGGCGACGATCAGCACCACCGGCACCGGTTTGTCGGACTGGGGTAGCAACAGCGAGCCGAACAGCTCACCGCTGCCGGTATCCAGGCTGATGGGGCGTTGCAGCACGACGGGGGCGGCGGCGTGGGCCAGGGAGGTCAACAGGGTCAGGGTGAACAGCAAAGCTCGCAACATCATCGCGCCATTATTGAGGAGGTGCCCGTTGGACCAATGTCCATGGGTAAGGTTTCGAGGATGAACTCGTCGGTGGGCCTGCGTATACTGGCGCCCTTAAGTTATTACGGTTGACTTGATTCAACTGATTTCACGGAGCGCCCTGCATGTCCGGCAATACCTTCGGCAAGCTGTTCACTGTCACCACCGCGGGCGAAAGCCATGGCCCGGCGTTGGTCGCCATTGTCGACGGCTGCCCGCCAGGCCTCGCGCTGTCCCTGGAAGACCTGCAGCGTGACCTCGACCGCCGCAAGCCCGGTACCAGCCGCCACACTACCCAGCGCCAGGAACCCGACGAGGTCGAAATCCTGTCTGGCGTGTTCGAAGGCCGCACCACCGGTTGCGCCATCGGCCTGCTGATCCGCAACACCGACCAGAAGTCCAAGGACTACTCGGCGATCAAGGACCTGTTCCGCCCGGCCCACGCCGACTACACCTACCACCATAAATACGGCGAGCGCGACTACCGTGGCGGTGGCCGCAGCTCGGCACGGGAAACCGCCATGCGCGTGGCCGCCGGTGCCATTGCCAAGAAATACCTGGCCACCCAGGGCATCGTGATCCGTGGCTACATGAGCCAGCTGGGCCCGATCGAAATCCCGTTCAAGACCTGGGACAGCGTGGAAAACAATGCGTTTTTCAGCCCGGACCCGGACAAGGTGCCGGAACTGGAAGCCTACATGGACCAGTTGCGCCGCGACCAGGACTCCGTCGGCGCCAAGATCACTGTCGTCGCCGAAGGCGTGAAACCCGGCCTGGGCGAACCGATCTTCGACCGCCTCGACGCCGAACTGGCCCATGCGCTGATGAGCATCAACGCGGTGAAGGGGGTGGAAATCGGCGCCGGTTTTGCCTGCGTGTCCCAGCGCGGTACCGAACACCGTGACGAGCTGACCCCGCAAGGCTTCCTCAGCAACAACGCCGGCGGCATCCTCGGTGGCATCTCCTCCGGCCAGCCGATCGTGGCGCACCTGGCGCTCAAGGCCACGTCGAGCATCACCACCCCAGGCCGTTCGATCGATGTGAATGGCAACCCGGTGGACGTGATCACCAAAGGCCGCCACGACCCGTGCGTGGGCATCCGCGCCACGCCGATTGCCGAAGCCATGATGGCCATCGTCTTGATGGACCACCTGCTGCGCCACCGTGGGCAGAACGCCGATGTTCAGGTCAATACGCCGGTACTGGGCCAACTCTGATGGCTGATTGTGGTGGTGGGCGAGCTCGCTCGCACCGGGCTGCGCAGCGGCCCCAACCCACATGAACCCCACGCTCCCCTACTGGCGCCTCTCCAGTTTCTACCTCTTCTACTTCGCCCTGCTCGGCGCAACCGCGCCGTTCCTGGCGCTGTACTTCGACCACCTCGGGTTTGCCAGCGCGCGCATCGGTGAACTGGTAGCCATCCCGATGCTGATGCGCTGTGTAGCGCCCAACCTGTGGGGCTGGCTGGGGGACTACACCGGTCGGCGTCTGGCCATCGTGCGGTTTGGCGCGGTGTGCACCCTGATCAGCTTTTCGCTGATCTTCGTCAGCAAGACCTACGCCTGGCTGGCCCTGGTGATGGCATTGCATGCATTTTTCTGGCACGCGGTGCTGCCGCAATTTGAAGTGATTACCCTGGCGCACCTGCAAAACCAGACCGCGCGCTACAGCCAGGTGCGCCTGTGGGGTTCCATTGGTTTCATCCTGGCCGTGGTGATCATGGGCCGTCTGTTCGACTGGCTCAGCCTGGACATTTACCCGGTGGTCATCGTAGTGATCATGGCCGGCATCATCGGAGCCAGCCTGTGGGTGCCGAATGCGCAGCCTGCCAGCCACGGCAATCGCCTGGCCGGTGACGGTTTTCTCAAGCGCTTGCGCAGCCCCGGGGTGCTGGCGTTTTATGCCTGTGTGGCACTGATGCAAATGAGTCATGGCCCGTATTACACCTTCTTGAGTCTGCACCTTGAGCACCTTGGCTACAGCCGTGGAGTGATCGGCCTGCTCTGGGCGCTTGGGGTCGTGGCGGAGGTACTGATGTTCCTGGCCATGAGCCGCATCCTCCTGCGGTTTTCAGTGCGCCGGGTGCTGCTGGCCAGTTTCCTGCTGGCGGCACTGCGCTGGTTGCTGCTGGGCTCGTTCGCCGAATTCTTCTGGGTGCTGCTGTTGGTGCAAGTGCTGCACGCCGCCACCTTCGGCAGTTTTCACGCCGCTGCGATTGCCTTTGTGCAACGCAGTTTCGGCGACCGCCAGCAAGGCCAGGGTCAGGCGCTGTATGCTGCCCTGGCCGGGACTGGCGGCGCGCTGGGCGCCTTGTTTTCCGGTTACAGCTGGAACCTGTTGGGGCCGACCCTGACCTTCAGCATCGCCAGCGTCGCGGCCCTCGCCGCCGCCGTTATCATGGGCTTTCGATCGCAAGAGCAGAACCAAGGAACCGTGCAATGAGTTATGTCGCCGTCTACCACGTCGCCACCCCGGACACCCCGAACAAGGTCCTGACCCACGCCGACGACATTGCGTCGACCCTGGCGGAACACGGCGTACGGTTCGCACGCTGGCAACCGGCGCCGATTGAAAAGGGCGCCAGTGCAGCCCAGATGATTGCTGCCTGCCAGCCGCAGATCGATGCGCTCGGCTTTGCGGCGGTGGAAGCGTTCAGTGTGACCAATGATCATCCGCAGAAGGCCGAGCTGCGCGCGCAATTCCTGGATGAACGCCGCTATAGCCAGGACGAAGGGCACTTTTTCATCGCTGGCCAGGGCCTGTTCAACCTGCACGTGGGCGATTATGTGTATGCCGTACGCTGCGAGAAGCATGACCTGCTGATTATCCCCGCAGGCCTGCCGCACTGGTTCGACATGGGCGAGAACCCGCACTGTGTGACGTTGCAATTGTTCAACTCGATGCAAGGTCGAGTACCGGACTTCACCGGCGATGCAATCGCCACAGGTTTTCCCGGCTTGGACGATTAAGTGCAATATCCGAAGTTTCAACCCCGGCATGTTGGAAGTTGCTGTGGGAAAATGCCTAGTTGCTTGTAAGTCCGGGATATTTATTCCGGACCTTATTTTTTAGTTCCACTGATATGTAACTCTCTGTGGCTACAGTGTTTATATCACCTGTCAATAGGAGGAATCCGAAGGGTGATATGGCGTCCGCCCATAATAAAAAGGAGAGCGATCAATGAGTGGCCCAGAGGATTCTTTTCACCCAACGCTTAATGTGTCGATGCCAGTCAGGCGTCGTATGAGTCTGTGCGGCAAATCCCTGACCCCCACCGAACTGGAAATCCTGCGCTGGGCCTCGGAAGGCAAGACGGTCTGGGAAATCAGCCAGATCCGCGCCACGTCCGAAGCCACGGTCAAATTTCACTTGCGCAACATCTACGGCAAGCTTGAAGTCACCAACCGCGTGCAGGCGATCAACGAGGCGGCGCGCCAGGGGTTGTGCTGACTTCATGAAAAAGGGCCGCGACGCTCAACGGCGTCGCGGCCCTTTTTCATGGTGAGTACTTTAAGCCGAATGGTAAGTCGGCAGAGCAAAGCGATTCTGGCTTTGCAGCATCGAAATCTGTGGCAGCTCGCTGGCTTGCTCAGCCAGGTCGCGGCGAATGGCGCTGATCACCCAGGTCAGTTGGTCGGCGGTGTGCAGCTGTTGATACGAGATGGAACGCTTGACCTGCTTGCCTTCACTGTTGCGCAAGGTCAACAGGATGCCGCCGTCAGGACGTGGCTGAGTGGTGACGTCGTATTGGGAAAATACAGAAGCGAATTTGTCTTGGATCAGGCTCATGTCTATCAGCTCCGTTGGCTCAAGTGGGCAAGCATGGAGTGATAGGTGCAGTGATTGTGCCAGCTATGGATATAAAAAATATTCTTTAAAATCAGTATGTTATATTTTTTGCTCGATTTCGGTTTCGTGCAATTTGCATGAATGGCCATCATGCATCCTGCATTTTGCGCTATCGGACCTGGGGCTGCGGGACGCCCGGTTACTGATAAAGACTGTCCCGGCGCGGTCGAATTCCTTTTTTTTGCTAGGGCCCAGACGGGATACAAAACTTTTCAAATCCCGCGTGTACAGCCCGGGAAGGGCTGACGTATTTTCCTGACAGGCATCGAGGGCCCTGCTGACGGCGCACTCGATGTGTCTGGATCATACGAAGAATAAGAAAAAGGACGTTCCTCCATGAGCCATCCATCAAACGACAGGATCACCTGGAGCATGATGCTCCGTAAGGTTCCCGCCATCGTCCGAGCCCTGCCTCGTGTGCTGCGTGGCATGCGCGCTGCCAATATCACCGACCCTGAACAGCCCTGCGGCCTGGGCTGGCACTTCGAACAAGCCTCTTTGCGTAACCCGGACGGTACGGCGTTGCTGTATGGCGATATGCGGCTTAGTTATGTCGAAGCCAACCGCCGCGCCAACCGCATCGCCCATCACTTGCAGGCCCAGGGCATCCGCAAGGGCGATGTGGTGGCGCTGTTTATCGAGAATCGCCCGGAATTGCTCTTGAACGTGCTGGCCGTGGCCAAGCTGGGCGGCGTCTGCGCGATGCTCAATACCGCGCAGACCCAGGCCGCGCTGGTACACAGCCTGAACCTGGTGAATCCGGTCGCGATTGTTGTGGGCGCAGAACTTGTGGCGGCCTATTCGGCGGTGCGTGAACAGGTTCAAATCCAGGCCGACAAGACCTGGTTTGTCGCCGACCAACAGGCCGGTCCGGTGCCCGAAGGTTATATCGACCTGCTTGCCGCCAGTGCCCAGTGCGCGCAAGACAACCCTGCCAGTACCGGGCAGGTGTTCTTCAACGACCCGTGCTTCTATATCTACACCTCCGGCACCACCGGCTTGCCCAAGGCCGGCATCATGAAGCACGGTCGCTGGACCAAGACCGCGGTCAGCTTCGGCAGCATCGCCCTGGACATGGGGCCCGACGATGTTCTGTATTGCACCTTGCCGCTCTATCACGCCACCGGCCTCTGTGTCTGCTGGGGTTCGGCCATTGTCGGCGCGTCGGGTTTCGCGATCCGCCGCAAATTCAGCGCCAGTCAGTTCTGGGACGACGTGCGCACCTTCAACGCGACCACCCTCGGTTATGTCGGCGAGCTGTGCCGTTATCTGCTGGACCAGCCTGCCAGCGCAAGCGACCGTGACAATCGCGTGACCAAGATGGTCGGCAACGGCCTGCGGCCCGGGGTGTGGGCACAGTTCAAGCAGCGTTACGGCGTGGAGCATATCTGCGAGTTGTATGCCGCCAGTGACGGCAATATCGGGTTTACCAACGTGATCAACTTCGACAACACCATCGGTTTTTCCCTGCAGCAATGGGCGCTGGTGGACTACGCCCATGACAGCTGCGAGCCGATCCGTGGCGCCGACGGTTTCATGCGCAAGGTGCCAACGGGCGGGCAGGGGTTGCTGCTGGCGCGGATTGATGACAAATCGCCGTTCGATGGCTACACCGACCCGGAAAAGAACCGCAAGGTGATCCTCACCGACGTGTTCGAACCGGGCGACCGTTATTTCAATACCGGCGACCTGCTGCGCAGCATCGGTTTCGGTCATGCGCAGTTCGTCGACCGCCTTGGGGACACCTACCGCTGGAAAGGCGAGAACGTCTCCACCACCGAGGTCGAGAACACCCTGCTGCAGCATCCGCAGATCGCCGAAGTGGTGGCCTATGGGGTCGAGATCGAAAACACCAATGGCCGCGCCGGGATGGTTGCCATTACTCCCAGCGAGTCCCTGGCGTCGCTGGACCTGCGTGAATTGCTGCAGTTCGCCCATGACCAGTTGCCGCACTACGCGGTGCCGCTGTTCCTGCGGATCAAGGTGAAGATGGAAACCACGGGGACCTTCAAGTACCAGAAAGTCAGGCTCAAGGAAGAGGCGTTCGACCCGGAAAAGGCGGGCAATGACCCGGTCTACGCCTGGCTGCCGGGATCGGACAGCTACGTTCCCGTGACCGGTCAGCTATTGGCGCAGATCCAGAGCGGTCAATTTCGCTATTGATTCTGCCTATGGGCATTTTTGACAAAAAAACCATGACAGGTGGGAACTCCCTCGCGACACTGGCGCCTATTCCAGTAGCCGACGAGGAGCCCCACATGTCAGACCAGCCGAAACAAATGACCGAAGACGAAGCCGCCGAATTTGCCGAGCAGGTCTTCGATGTAGCCCGTCGTGGCGACGCGGCCATGCTCGCGGCCTTGCTGACCAAGGGCCTGCCAGCCAACTTTCGCAACCACAACGGCGACACCTTGCTGATGCTCGCGGCCTACCACGGCCATGCCGACGCGGTGAAAGTGTTGTTGGAATTCAAGGCCGACGCGCAGCTCGCCAACGACAAGAACCAGTTGCCAATCGCCGGCGCGGCGTTCAAAGGCAACCTGGACGTGGTCAAGGCGTTGATCGAGGGCGGCGTACCGGTGGATGCCGCCTCGTCCGACGGTCGCACGGCATTGATGATGGCGGCGATGTTCAACCGCGTCGAAATGCTGGAGTACCTGCTCGGCCAGGGCGCCAATCCCAAGGCCACCGACGCCCAGGGCGCCACCGCGCTGGCCGCCGCGCAGACCATGGGCGCAGTGGATACGGCGGCGCGCCTGCAAAAACTGGTGTAGGCTACGCGCCCCCGAAAACCCGCCGTTACAGGATCAGATCATGAAAGCCGCCCTCGTCGAACTCATCAGCATCATCAGTACTGGCGTCATGGCTGAGGACGAGGTGGCGCGCATCGCCGAAGAAGCGGCCCAGGCTTACGCTGATCCTGCCGGGTTTCTGGCAGCCAATCCGGATATCAACTACGACGATTCGTTCCCGATTCCGTTGGGGGAGTGGGTCGTCATCGGCAGCCTGCCGGACACCGTGCTGTTCCAGGCCGACACCTACGGCGAGCTGTTTGCACAGATCGTCGCGTCTTTTGGCCCGGGGGTGGCGTTCAACCTCAAGCCCAAGCAACTGGCCAAGACTGAAGCCCTGACGGCGCTGAACCGTATCCAGATCCAGATGAGCGCACTGAGCCAGGAAGACGGCGGCTACGTGCTGCTCAACTTCAGCCAACTGCTGGACGACGAGATCCAGGTGGTGCTGGTGCATGGCAATCACCTGGCGCGGGTGCTGACGCTGTGTGCCGAAGTCGGCATTCAGGCCGAGCCGTCCCTGGAAGCCTTGCGCGTTGCGCTGCACGTCTGAAATAAAACGGAACCCTGTCCTGCGCGGCCAATCCTAATCAGGCAAGCCCTCACTTAGGAGCGACACCATGGGTTCTACTTTTAATGGTCTGATCGGGTTGATCATCCTGGCGCTGGATATCTGGGCGATCATCAACGTGTTCAAAAGCGGCGCAAGCACCGGCGCCAAAGTGTTGTGGATCCTGCTGATCCTGCTGCTGCCGGTACTGGGCCTGATCATCTGGGCGATTGCCGGGCCGCGCGGCAACGTGCGCATCTAGGCTTTGTACGAAAAGCCTTGATCCTCGGTGATGCTGCGTTGAAAACAGCCTGACCTTCGTCTCCAGACTTTTCATACAGGCCTAGCGTTTCACTCCGCATCAACTCAGTAAAAACAATGCCGGACGGGTTGGCCCCTCCGGCATTTTTTTGTGCCTGTATTTCTGTGGATTTGTATCGAAATATTCGCTGCACAGAATTTTCACAAGCGCTTCCGGATAATTCCCACGCTTCAATTCCTTGTCGGAAATCTCTGTAATACCAAGGGAAAAGCATCATAAAGAAGCGCTAAGTCTCAGTAATCAATAGCGTTGCCGACAGTGATCGGGCACCATTTGCGCCAACTCGCGACCCTAACGTCCTACACGGTTGAGTGTAGGCAAGGTGTCGCTGCAATATTTCGAAACCTTCACTTCCCAATGGGTCCTGAAACGACATGGCAAACCCGGACGCCCTGAGTCAGCAGCGAGTTTCCAATCGCCTGCTGCAACCGACCGTCAAATCCCATCTGGCGTACACACTGCTCTGTGCACTGGTCATGATGGTGATGTTCTCCCTGCTGCGCCTGGCGCTGCTGGTCTATAACCGCGAGATGATCCTCGACACGCCGGCTTCGACCTTCCTCGAAGCATTCGGCAACGGCTTGCGTCTGGACCTGCGCTTGGTGGTGTACCTGCTGATCCCGCTGCTGCTGGCACTGTTCAGCGTACGGGCCATGGCGGCCCGGGGTTT
Organism: Pseudomonas sp. SDO524_S393; assembly: GCF_054071875.1. Classification (NCBI taxonomy): domain Bacteria; kingdom Pseudomonadati; phylum Pseudomonadota; class Gammaproteobacteria; order Pseudomonadales; family Pseudomonadaceae; genus Pseudomonas; species Pseudomonas sp. SDO524_S393. The sequence continues at coordinate 31,155 of NZ_JBSVVZ010000070.1, forward strand.
CTTCCGTTTCTGGCTGACCGTGGCGTCCAGCATCGCGCTGTTCCTGGGCTTGATGGAAATGGACTTCTACCGTGAGTTCCACCAGCGCCTCAACGGCTTGGTCTTCCAGTACGTGAAGGAAGACCCGAAAACCGTGATGAGCATGCTCTGGTACGGTTTCCCGGTAGTGCGTTACCTGTTGGCCTGGGCCGTGGGTACGTTGATCCTGAGCATCGCCTTCAAGGGCGCCGACCGCGCCACGCGCCCCCGCGGCCCGTTCAGCGGTGGCAGCATCGGCACTCGCCAGGTGGCGCCGTGGTACTTGCGCAGCGCCGTGTTCGTGGTGTGCCTGCTGATCGCCGTGGTCGCTGCCCGTGGCACCCTGCGTCAGGGCCCGCCGCTGCGTTGGGGTGACGTGTACACCACCGACTCCAACTTCGCCAACCAGTTGGGCCTCAATGGCACCCTGTCGCTGATCGCGGCGGCCAAGTCGCGGTTTTCCGAAGACCGCTCGAATATCTGGAAAGCCACGCTGGAGCAGCCGCTGGCCACCCAGACTGTGCGCGACATGCTGGTATTGCCCCAAGAGAAGCTGGTGGACACCGACACCGCTGCGGTGCGCCGTGACTTCACGCCCAATGCCGAGAAGACCCTGCCGATCAAGAACGTGGTCGTGATCCTCATGGAGAGCTTCGCCGGTCACTCGGTGGGTGCGCTGGAGCGTCCGGGCAACATTACGCCGTACTTCGACAAACTGTCGAAGGAAGGTCTGCTGTTCGACCACTTCTTCTCCAACGGTACCCACACCCACCAAGGCATGTTCGCCACCATGGCGTGCTTCCCGAACCTGCCGGGCTTTGAGTACCTGATGCAGACCCCGGAGGGCAGCCACAAACTGTCGGGCCTGCCGCAACTGCTCAGCGCGCGCAAGTTTGACGACGTGTACGTCTACAACGGCGATTTCGCCTGGGACAACCAGTCGGGTTTCTTCAGCAACCAGGGCATGACCAACTTCATCGGCCGCAATGACTTCGTCAACCCGGTGTTCTCCGACCCGACCTGGGGCGTGTCCGACCAGGACATGTTCAACCGTGGCCTGGAAGAGCTGAAGACCCGGGGGGAAAGCGGCAAGCCGTTCTATGCGTTGCTGCAGACCCTGTCCAACCACACGCCATATGCGTTGCCGACGCCGTTGCCGGTCGACAAGGTCACGGGCCGCGGCAGCCTCGACGAACACTTGACCGCCATGCGCTACTCCGACTGGGCCCTGGGCCAGTTCTTTGAAAAGGCCCGCAAGGAGCCGTACTTCAAGGAAACCCTGTTCGTGGTCGTGGGTGACCACGGTTTCGGCAACGAGCAGCAGATCACCGAGATGGACCTGGGCCGCTTCAACGTGCCGATGCTGATGATCGCACCCGGCATCCAGGAGAAATTCGGCGAACGTGACCACACCGTGGGCACCCAGATCGACATCGTGCCGACCATCATGGGTCGCCTGGGTGGCGATACGCTGCACCAGTGCTGGGGGCGTGACCTGCTGGACCTGCCCGAGGGCGATAAAGGCTTCGGCGTGATCAAGCCTTCTGGCAGCGACCAGACCGTGGCTTTGGTCACCGGCGACCGCGTGCTGGTATTGCCGAAGGAGATGCCGCCGAAGTTGTGGGAATTCGAACTGGGCGCCAACCCAACTGGCAAAGTGATCCCGGAATCGCCGGACGAAGCGGCGTTGAAGCAGAAGCTTGAATCGTTCCTGCAAACCGCCACCAAGAGCTTGCTGGATAACACCGCAGGTGTGGTAGACGGCAAACCGGACTGATTCACCCGGCAATAAAAAAGAGGCCTTCTTGAAGGCCTCTTTTTTTTGCTTTTTTACTGTGGGAGCGGACTTGCGTTTATATCCGGCCGAGCAACAACAACACCAGCAGCACCACCAACACCACGCCCAGAATGCCCGACGGGCCATAGCCCCAGTTACGCGAGTGAGGGAACACCGGCAGGCCACCGACCAGCAGCAGGATCAGGATAATGATCAGAATGAGGCTCATGGTTTGTTTTCCTTGTAGGTCTTTTGCAAAGACCGGTTATTTAACGACAAGCCCGCATTGAGTACGGACGCCTTAATAACTCCGACTGTTGGCCTCGCGCGAAAATTCCAAGTTTTTTTAAAGCATTTCGCACACCCGCTTATTTCTTTTAATGCATTCACATCGGCAGCGGTTTAGTTCGCAAAGATTGAACCTGTGCAGTGTCTGACGCTCGCACCCGGGCGCCGGTTTGCCCGGGGCATTCATCACTCTGATGGTGCGTGGGTGTAGGAAAAACCTTCGCTACACTGCCGATCACTTCTTTTCGTGAACCACAAGGCAATTACCTATGCAAAATCGCATGATGATCACCGGTGCCGGATCGGGCCTTGGCCGTGAAATCGCTTTGCGCTGGGCCCGTGAGGGTTGGCAGTTGGCCTTGTCGGACGTCAGCGAGCCCGGGTTGCAGGAAACCCTGAAGCGTGTACGCGAGGCCGGTGGCGACGGTTTTATCCAGCGTTGCGATGTGCGTGACTACAGCCAGCTCACCGCGTTTGCCCAGGCCTGCGAAGTGAAGCTGGGCGGTATCGATGTGATCGTCAACAATGCCGGCGTGGCCTCGGGTGGCTTCTTCGCCGAGTTGTCCCTGGAAGACTGGGACTGGCAGATCGCGATCAACCTGATGGGCGTGGTCAAGGGCTGCAAGGCATTCCTGCCGCTGCTGGAAAAGAGCAAGGGCCGCATCATCAACATCGCGTCGATGGCAGCGCTGATGCAGGGGCCGGCCATGAGCAATTACAACGTGGCCAAAGCCGGAGTGGTGGCGCTGTCGGAGAGCCTGCTGGTGGAACTCAAGCAGCAGGAAGTCGGGGTGCATGTGGTGTGCCCGTCGTTCTTCCAGACCAACCTGCTGGACTCGTTCCGTGGGCCGACGCCGGCGATGAAGGCGCAAGTGGGCAAGTTGCTGGAGAGTTCGCCGATTTCAGCGGCGGACATTGCCGATTACATTTACCAGCGGGTCGCCGAAGGCGAGTTCATGATCCTGCCCCACGAGCAGGGGCGCATGGCCTGGGCGCTGAAGCAGAAGAACCCGCAGTTGCTCTACGACGAGATGAGCACGATGGCCGACAAGATGCGCGCCAAAGCGCAGGCGCCGAATGGCAAGGGCTGATGTCGGTTGGGTCTGTCAGGCAAGTTACCGTTCTTGGTAGGTAATGCCTGAATTGTCCGCAAGCCATTGATGGCGTTACCCCGAGCGCGCATGGTCGGGGTCCTGTCACTTCAAAAGGACAACCGCCATGCTGGTCTTAAGCCGCGCCGTGGGCGAAGTCATCTCCATCGGCGATAATATCACGCTGCACATCCTTGAACTGAATGGTACCCAGGTGAAATTCGGCGTCGAGGCGCCGGTCGGGGTCCATATCCACCGTGCCGAGGTCTATCAGAAAATCCTCGAGCGTCGCAGCGCTGCCGTCCAGGCGGCGTCCAATCTGTAAGCCTTGCGTCAGTCGAACAGATGCTTGGGCACATCGTGCTTGAGAATCAACTGGCACTGCTCGCTTTCCGGGTCGAACACAATCAGCGCCTGGCCCTTGGTCAGGGCCTGGCGCACGCGCAGCACGCGGGTTTCCAGCGGCGTGTCGTCGCCGTTGTCGGTGCCGTCTCGCGTGACGAAGTCCTCGATCAGACGGGTCAGGGTGTCGACTTCAAGCGCGTCGTGGGGAATCAGCATACAAGCCTCGGGTAATGGGTCCCGGCGATCCTACTGCGGCGGGACCGCAGTTGCCAGTCTCAGGTTTTGTTGCCCACCAGGCTGTCCACCGACGGTACCCGGGTATCGCTTTCCATCTGGGTTTCATGCTCCAGCTGATGACTGAAGCGGTCCAGCGAACCCTGCGCCGGTTGCGCGTCGCTGGCGAAGACGGGCGGGCTGAGGATATACGCGCCGAGCAGACGGCTCAGGGCGGCGAGGCTGTCGATATGGGTGCGCTCGTAACCGTGGGTCGCATCGCAACCGAAGGCCAGCAGGGCGGTGCGAATGTCATGGCCGGCAGTGACCGCCGAATGGGCGTCGCTGAAGTAATAGCGGAACAGATCGCGACGCACCGGCAGTTCGTTGTCAGCAGCCAGGCGCAGCAGGTGCCGGGACAGATGGTAGTCGTAGGGCCCGCCGGAGTCCTGCATTGCCACGCTCACCGCATGTTCGCTGGAATGCTGGCCGGGGGCGACCGGGGCGATGTCGATACCGACGAACTCACTGACGTCCCAGGGCAGGGCGGCGGCGGCGCCACTGCCGGTTTCCTCGGTGATGGTGAACAGCGGATGGCAGTCGATCAGCAGGGGTTCACCACTGTCGACGATGGCCTTGAGCGCGGCGAGCAGGGCGGCGACCCCGGCCTTGTCGTCCAGGTGACGGGCGCTGATATGCCCGCTGTCGGTGAACTCGGGCAGAGGGTCGAAGGCCACATAGTCGCCCACGCCGATGCCCAGGGAGTCGCAATCGGCGCGGGTTGCGCAGTAGGCGTCCAGGCGCAGCTCCACATGGTCCCAGCTCACCGGCATTTCATCCACGGCGGTATTGAACGCATGCCCGGAGGCCATCAACGGCAGCACGCTGCCACGAATCACGCCGCTGTCGGTGAACAGGCTGACCCGGCTGCCTTCGGCAAACCGGCTCGACCAGCAGCCCACCGGCGCCAGGCTCAGGCGGCCATTGTCCTTGATCGCCCGCACGGAGGCGCCGATGGTATCCAGGTGTGCGGACACTGCCCGGTCGGGGCTGTTTTTCTGGCCCTTGAGGGTGGCGCGAATGGTGCCGCGCCGGGTCATTTCAAACGGAATACCCAGCTCTTCCAAGCGTTCGGCGACGTAGCGCACGATGGTGTCGGTGAACCCGGTGGGGCTGGGAATGGCGAGCATTTCCAGCAGCACTTTTTGCAAGTAGTTCAGGTCCGGTTCGGGGATGGTTCGGCTCATAAAGACTCCTGTTGGCTTGTGGGCAGGTGGTGTCTTCACTGCCGTCTTCGCGGGCAAGCCCGCTCCCACATTGGAACGCG
>NZ_JBSVVZ010000071.1:0-34214 GCF_054071875.1 Pseudomonas sp. SDO524_S393
CTGTAAACCATGTCCCCGGTTAGAAATGTAAACGATGTCTCCGGTTTGTACCGGGGCAAGCCCGCTCACCACAGAAAGCCCGCCCGGTGTTTGCTTCAGGACTTTTCCAGGTTCGCCAGGATGTGCCCATGCACCCGCATGCACACGCTCAAATCGGCTTCGTCCACACCTACGAACAGCTCATGACGCAGTGCCGTGGCGATGGTTTCGATCTGTTCGATCAGCGGGCGGGCGGTGTCACACAGCAGGATGCGCTTGGCGCGGCGGTCTTCGACTACAGCCTGGCGTTGCACCAGCCCCTGCCCTTCAAGGCTGTCGAGCAGGCGGGCCAGGGTCGGCCCCTCGACCCCCACGCTTTGCGCCAGCTCACGCTGGGTAGGGGCTTCTTCGAAACGGGCCAGGTGCAGCAGCACCAGCCAGCGCGCCTGTGACAAGCCCAGCCCCGCCAGACGGCGGTCCAATTCGGCGCGCCAACCTCGGGACATTTGCGCCAACTGCATGCCAAAACGGTGTTGATCGGTTACCGGCATAAAAAACTCATGATTTAGACTGAAAATAAAGTGTGGCTAATTATTAGTCAGCTAAGCATGAGCCATGCCCATAGGCAAGCTTCGGTATGTACTGATTCGTTACATTGTCGTAATTGGCACATTAAATTTCGAATTCAGACTGCAAAGCGGCCCGCACACAGTACAAGACACCCTCCGGAACACGTCCGGTAAACAGCGGCAGGATCTCCGCGACAGGTGGCAATTCGCCCTCTCCGTCCAGAAAGGCGTCCTGAATTTCACCGAGCAAATCCTCTGGCAGATCAAGGGCCTGCTCCAACGACAACTGCTGCTTGCCAATCGATTCGGCGAGCAAGGTGTAGACGTTTTTTTCCGAACATTGCAACTGGCCGGCGATCTGGATAGGCGTCATGCCGGCACGCGCCAAACTGATCAGTTCGTGACGAATATCGGCGACTTCCCGGGGCGCTTCGGCCTGGCCGCCGAGCACCTCGAGGAATGCCTGGCCATAACGCTCCAGCTTGCGCGCGCCCACGCCGCTGACCCGCGCCATCTCGGCCATGGTCGTGGGCTGCTCGCGCAGCATCTCCAACAAGGTGGAGTCGGGAAAGATGACGTATGGCGGCACACTGTGTTCCTGGGCCAGCTTGCGCCGCAGGGTGCGCAGGGCTTCCCACTGTTCGCGTTCTTCTCCCCTGACCAACTGGCTGGCCTGGCTGGTGCTGCTCTTGGCGGTGGTTTGCGGCTTGAGGTCGCGACGCAGCTCCAGGCTCACCTCCCCCTTGAGCAATGGCCGGCAGCTGTCGTTCAGGCGCAGGCCGCCAAACCCTTCGATGTCGATGTCCACCAGCCCGCGCGCGACCATCTGGCGGAACAACGAGCGCCACTCGCCCTCGGCACGGGCCTTGCCGACACCGAAGACCGAGAGTTTTTCGTGGCCGAAGCTGCGTACCTTTTCGTTATCCTTGCCCAGCAACACATCCACCAGATGCCCCACGCCGTAACGCTGGCCGGTGCGGTAGATCGCCGACAGTCCCTGACGCGCCGGCTCGGTGGCGTCCCAGGTCTGCACGCCATCGATGCAGTTATCGCAATGGCCGCAGGGCTCGGGCATGTCTTCGTCGAAATACGCCAGCAAGGTCTGGCGCCGGCAGCGGGTTTCCTCGCACAACGAGAGCATGGCGTCGAGCTTGTGCTGCTCCAGGCGCTTGTGACGCTCGTCGCCTTCGGAGTTCTGCAGCATCTGCTTGAGCATCACCACATCCTGCAGGCCATAGACCATCCAGGCGTCTGCGGGCAGGCCATCACGACCGGCACGTCCGGTTTCCTGGTAGTAAGCCTCGAGGGATTTGGGCAGGTCCATGTGGGCCACGAAGCGCACGTTGGACTTGTCGATACCCATACCGAACGCGATGGTCGCCACCATGATCAGACCCTCCTCATTGAGGAAGCGCTTCTGGTGGTAGGCCCGTAGATCGTTCGGCAAACCGGCGTGATACGGCAGCGCCGGATAGCCCTGCTCGCAGAGAAATGCAGCCACCTCATCGACCTTCTTGCGCGACAGGCAATAGACGATGCCCGCATCGCTGCGCCGCTCGGAGAGAAACGCCAGCAACTGTTTGCGCGGCTGCTCCTTGGGCACGATACGGTAAAAAATGTTTGGCCGGTCGAAGCTCGACAGGAAGCGCTCGGCGTTCTGCAAGTGCAGGCGCTCGACGATTTCCTCACGGGTACGCTTGTCGGCCGTGGCGGTCAGGGCGATGCGCGGGACATCGGGGAACAGCTCCGCAAGTTGCCCGAGTTGCAGGTATTCGCGGCGGAAATCGTGGCCCCATTGCGAAACGCAGTGGGCTTCGTCGATGGCGAACAGGGCGATTTCCAGCCCCTGCAAAAAAGCCAGCATGCGTGGCTGCACCAGGCGCTCGGGGGCCAGGTAGAGCATTTTCACTTCACCGCGCTTGATGCGCGCGGCCAGGTCCCGTTGCTGCTCGGGGCTGAGGGTGGAGTTCAACGAAGCCGCGGCAACACCCAGTTCTTCGAGGGTGGCAACCTGGTCGTCCATCAGCGCGATCAGCGGTGACACCACCACGGCCAGGCCATTGCGCAACAGCGCCGGCACCTGGAAGCACAACGACTTGCCGCCGCCGGTAGGCATCAGCACCAGGGCGTCGCCGCCACTGGCCACGCGCTCAATGATCGCACCCTGGCGGCCACGAAAACTGTCGTAGCCGAAGATGTCCTTGAGGACGCGTTGAGCCTGCTCGAGCATGTATAACTCCAAATAGTGCCGAAATCCCTCTGTGCAGGCTGGCCGAAAAAACACCGCGTCACGGGAAATAATCCGTAAGCGAAGTTTTCTCGGGGTGGCGCTCGGCCTGCCGGGGCATCACAAAACGCGGCAGTATACCCGAGCGTCATCCGCCACAGGGCGCCGCTGACGAATAGACGTCGTGATCCAAAACCTGGCAAATATGCCTTGCAGCTGGCCTGGGCGCGCAAGAAAGCCTAGAATTCAGCATCGTTTATTCCCCAAGGTAGTCCTTCAATGTCCTTCGCTGAGCAACTAACCCGCCTGCAAGCCTTCCTCGACGCCGATGAGCTGCATGACGAGGCGCTGGACTACGTGGCCGCCCACGGCTACCTGACCGCCCTTTCGATTTGCGCCGAGACCGTACCTGACCGCGAATGGATCGATGCGCTGTTCGCCGAAGAGCCTCACTACACCGACGCTGCGCAGCGCGAAGAAATCGAAAGCACCCTGCTGGCCCTCAAGGCCCACATCGGTCGCCAGCTGGCTTCCGACGAAGAGTTCGAGCTGCCCTGCGAGCTGGACCTGGGCGATGAGCCGGACGACTCCGAACTGCGCGGCTGGTGCATCGGTTTCATGGAAGGCGTGTTCCTGCGCGAAGCCGCCTGGTTTGAAACCGCCGAGGAAGAAGTCAGCGAAATGCTGCTGCCGATCATGGTCGGTTCGGGTCTGTTCGACGACCAGCCGGAATTCTCCGACATTGCCGCCGATGCCAACCTGATGGACGACATGATCGTGCAGATCCCGGAAGCCCTGACTGCCCTGTACCTGCTGTGCAACGCCCCTGACGAAAAACCGGCGATCCTCAAGCCCCGTCACCACTGAGCCGCTTGCCCGTGACACCCATGGGCAATCGCTCGCTGCTCCTGCGCTACGCACTGCTGGCCGTCGGCTGGCTCAGCGTAGCGTTGGGAGTGATCGGTATCTTCCTGCCGGTCCTGCCCACCACCCCCTTCCTGTTACTCGCCGCCGCCTGCTTCGCCCGAAGCTCCCCGCGTTTCTACCAGTGGCTGGTGGAACACCCGCGCCTGGGCCCGTGGATCCGTGACTACCTGGACGGTAATGGCATTCCGCTTAAAGGCAAGGTCTACGCCATCGGTTTGATGTGGCTGAGCATCGGTTTTTCCTGCTATCTGGTGTCGCTACCCTGGGCCCGAGGTTTCATGCTCACGAGTGCGGTGCTGGTGACAATCTACATTCTGCGCCAGAAAACCCTGCCGCCCCGCAAACCCTAGGAACCGGCTTTTGCAGCGGCTGGCTTGTGTGGGAGCTGGCTTGCCTGCGATAGCATCACCGCGGTGTAACAATGAAACCGCGGTGACGCTATCGCGGGCAAGCCCGGCTCCCACACACTGCACACGACCTTGGTCGACACTGACTAAGCCCCGGCATCATGCGAGACTGTCCAACCGGGCCCGGAATGCCCGGGTGTTCTTACGCTCGGAGTTACCATGACGTTGTCCAGCGGGCTGATCGCCGCCGTTGCCCTGGCCTATATGGCCATTATGTTTGCCATCGCCTTTTACGGTGACCGCCGCCGTGCGCCTTTGCCGCCACGCATGCGCGCGTGGGTATACAGCCTGTCGCTCGCCGTGTACTGCACCAGTTGGACATTCTTTGGCGCCGTAGGCCAGGCGGCAGAACAGCTGTGGGCGTTTTTACCGATCTACCTGGGACCGGTGATCTTGCTGGTGCTGGCGCCCTGGGTGCTGCAGAAGATGATCCTGATCAGCAAGCAGGAAAACATCACGTCCATTGCCGACTTCATCGCCGCGCGTTACGGCAAGTCCCAATCCCTGGCGGTGGTGGTGGCGCTGATCTGCCTGGTGGGCGTGTTGCCCTACATCGCCCTGCAACTCAAAGGCATCGTGCTGGGCGTGAACCTGCTGATCGGCTCCGGCCCGGAAACCACCGGCACCCGGGCCCAGGACACGGCATTGATCGTGTCACTGGCCCTGGCGCTGTTCACCATTGTGTTCGGTACGCGCAACCTCGATGCCACCGAGCACCACCGGGGCATGGTGCTGGCGATTGCGTTTGAGTCGCTGGTCAAGCTATTCGCTTTTCTTGCCGTCGGCGCGTTTGTGACCTACGGCCTGTATGACGGTTTCGGCGACCTGATCAGCCAGGCGATCCTCGCGCCACGCTTGGAGGAGTACTGGAAAGAGACCATCAACTGGCCCTCGATGGTGGTACAGACCGGCGTCGCCATGATGGCGATCATCTGCTTGCCCAGGCAGTTTCACGTAACCGTCGTGGAGAACATCGACCCCCAGGACCTGCGCCTGGCCAAATGGGTGTTTCCGGCGTACCTGGTGCTCGCGGCGCTGTTCGTGATCCCCATCGCCCTCGGCGGCAAGATGATGCTGCCCGGCTCCGTTCTGCCCGATTCCTACGTAATCAGCCTACCCCTGGGCAAAGCCCATCCGGCCCTCGCCGTGCTGGCGTTCATCGGCGGCGCGTCGGCGGCAACCGGCATGGTGATCGTGGCCAGCATCGCGCTGTCGACCATGGTGTCCAACGACATGTTGCTGCCGTGGCTGTTGCGCCGCTCCAGCGCCGAGCGGCCGTTCGAAGTGTTCCGGCACTGGATGCTGTCGGTGCGCCGGGTCAGCATCGTGATCATCCTGTTGCTGGCGTATGTGAGTTATCGCCTGCTGGGCTCCACCGCGAGCCTGGCGACCATCGGCCAGATCGCCTTCGCCGCCGTCACCCAACTGGCGCCGGCCATGCTCGGCGCGCTGTATTGGAAGCAGGCCAACCGGCGTGGCGTATTCGCAGGACTCGCGGCCGGTACTTTCCTGTGGTTCTACACCCTGGTACTGCCGGTGACCGCGAAAAGCCTGGGCTGGTCCCTCAGTCTTTTCCCCGGCCTGACGTGGCTGCATTCACATCCTTTCGGCTTGTCCGTGACCTCCTTGACCCTGGGCACGGTGCTGTCCCTGGCCGGTAACTTCACGCTGTTCGTGTGGGTGTCGATGCTGTCACGCACGCGCGTCTCCGAGCACTGGCAGGCCGGGCGTTTCATTGGCCAGGAAATCAGGCAGCGGGCCGGTGCACGGTCCATGCTGTCGGTGCAGATCAGCGACCTGCTCAGCCTCGCGGCGCGCTTCGTCGGCGAGGAACGCGCCCAGCAGAGCTTCATCCGCTTCGCCTATCGCCAAGGCAAGGGCTTCAACCCCAACCAGAATGCCGACAACGAGTGGATCGCCCATACCGAGCGACTGCTGGCCGGCGTGCTCGGCGCCTCGTCGACCCGTGCGGTGGTGAAAGCGGCCATCGAAGGGCGGGAAATGCAGCTCGAAGACGTAGTACGTATCGCCGATGAGGCGTCTGAAGTGCTGCAGTTCAACCGGGCCTTGTTGCAGGGCGCGATCGAGAATATTACCCAGGGCATCAGCGTGGTGGACCAGTCCCTCAAGCTGGTGGCCTGGAACCGTCGCTATCTGGAGCTGTTCAATTACCCCGACGGGCTGATCAGCGTAGGCCGGCCGATCGCCGACATCATTCGCTACAACGCCGAGCGCGGCCTGTGCGGGCCAGGCGAAGCCGAAGTGCATGTGGCGCGCCGCCTGCACTGGATGCGCCAGGGTCGCGCGCATACCTCCGAACGGCTGTTCCCCAATGGACGGGTGATCGAGCTGATCGGCAACCCGATGCCCGGCGGCGGCTTCGTCATGAGTTTTACCGACATCACCGCATTCCGCGAAGCCGAGCAGGCCCTGACCGAGGCCAACGAGGGTCTGGAACAGCGGGTGGCCGAACGCACCCATGAACTGTCGCAACTCAATGTGGCGCTCACCGACGCCAAGGGCGTTGCCGAATCCGCCAGTCAATCGAAGACGCGCTTTCTTGCAGCGGTCAGCCATGACCTGATGCAGCCGCTGAACGCTGCACGATTGTTCTCCGCCGCGCTCTCCCACCAGCACGACGGCTTGTCGAGCGAGGCCCGACAACTGGTGCAGCACCTGGACAGTTCGCTGCGTTCTGCCGAAGACCTGATCAGCGACCTGCTGGATATCTCGCGCCTGGAAAACGGCAAGATCAACCCGCAGCGCCAACCCTTTGTGCTCAACGAGCTGTTCGATACCCTCGGTGCCGAGTTCAAGGCATTGGCCCAGGAACAAGGCTTGCGCTTCCGTCTGCGCGGCAGCCGTTTGCGCGTGGACAGTGACATCAAGCTGCTGCGACGGATTTTGCAGAACTTTCTGACCAACGCGTTCCGCTATGCCGACGGCCCCGTGCTACTCGGCGTACGTCGGCGCAAAGGTGAGCTGTGCCTGGAGGTCTGGGACCGTGGCCCTGGCATCCCGCAGGACAAACAAAAGGTGATCTTCGAAGAATTCAAACGCCTGGACAGTCACCAGACCCGCGCCGAAAAAGGCCTGGGCCTGGGCCTCGCGATCGCCGACGGTTTGTGCCGCGTGCTGGGCCATCGCCTGAGCGTGCGTTCATGGCCGGGCAAAGGCAGTGTATTCAGCGTGCGGGTGCCACTGGCGCGCAACCAGGCGAGCGCACCGGCCAAAACCCTGCAGGAGAACGGCCTGCCCTTGAGCGGAGCCCAGGTGCTGTGCGTGGACAACGAAGACAGCATCCTGATCGGCATGCGCAGCCTGCTGACGCGCTGGGGTTGCGAGGTGTGGACCGCCACGGACCAGGCACAATGCGCAGCCTTGCTGGCCGAGGGCGTACGCCCGCAACTGGCGTTGGTGGACTACCACCTGGACCATGGCGAAACCGGCACCGAACTGATGGGCTGGCTACGGGCGCAGTTGGCAGAGCCGATCCCTGGCGTGGTGATCAGCGCCGACGGTCGCCCGGAAATGGTGGCCGAGGTGCACGCGGCGGGGTTGGATTATCTGGCCAAACCGGTGAAACCGGCGGCCTTGCGTGCGCTGTTGAGTCGGCATCTGCCGTTGTAGCAGAACCGCGCTCATCCCTTGCGAGAAACTGTCGAGCCCCGGCGAGGCTGCGAAAGCGGTGAGGCAGGCGGCATCTGTGTCGGCCATGCCGCCGTCTTCGCAGGCAAGCCAGCTCCCACATTGGATGTCTATTGTTGGCGAGATAGTGCCCGACGCGATGGCCCTGCTGGCAGAGGCTTTCCAGACACCACAAGCCCCCTGTGGGAGTTGTCGAGCCCCGGCGAGGCTGCGAAGGCGGTGGGTCAGGTCATGCAGATGTTTTGGGCAGCAGGCAAGACAGTTGCTTCCGAGTCGACCGCACTTTATTCAGGCAGATGGGCCACGCCATCGGCATCGGTCATGGCTCGCTCCAGCAAATCGGCCGGCAGGCTTTTACTGGCGCGGGCGCCGAGCAGACGTAATTGCTCGGTGCGGCTGACCAGGTTTCCGCGCCCATCTGTCAGCTTGTTTCGCGCTGCGCTGTAAGCTTTGTCCAACTGCTGCAAACGGTTGCCCACTTCGTCCAGATCCTGGATAAACAGCACGAACTTGTCGTAGAGCCAACCGGCGCGCTCGGCGATCTCCCGGGCGTTCTGACTCTGGCGCTCCTGCTTCCACAGACTGTCGATCACCCGCAACGTGGCCAGTAAGGTGGTGGGGCTGACAATCACGATATGGCGATCAAAGGCCTCCTGAAACAGGGTCGGCTCGGCCTGCAACGCCGCCGAAAAAGCCGCCTCGATAGGCACGAACAACAACACGAAATCCAGGCTGTGCAAGCCCTCCAGGCGCTTGTAATCCTTGCCGGCCAAACCTTTGACGTGATTGCGCAGCGACAGCACATGCTGCTTCAGCGCCGCCTGACCGATCAGCTCATCCTCCGCCGCCACGAACTGCTGGTAAGCCGTCAGGCTGACCTTGGAGTCCACCACCACCTGTTTGTCCCCCGGCAAAAGGATCAGCACGTCCGGCTGGAAGCGCTCGCCATCCGGGCCTTTAAGGCTGACTTGGGTCTGGTACTCGCGGCCTTTTTCCAGGCCTGCGTGCTCCAGCACGCGCTCAAGGATCAACTCCCCCCAGTTGCCCTGGGTTTTCTGGCCTTTGAGGGCACGGGTGAGGTTGGTGGCCTCGTCCGACAGGCGCAGGTTGAGTTGCTGTAGGCGCTCAAGCTCCTTGGCCAAGGAAAAACGCTCGCGGGCTTCGTTCTGGTAGCTTTCTTCCACGCGTTTTTCAAAGGACTGAATGCGCTCTTTCAACGGGTCAAGCAACTGGCCCAGGCGTTCCTGACTGGTTTCGGCAAAGCGTTGTTCGCGCTCGTCGAAGATCTTGCCGGCCAGCTCCGCGAACTGGGCACGCAGTTCATCCCGCGAACCTTGCAGGTCGGCAAGGCGCTGCTGATGGCTGTCCTGTTGTTCACGCAGCTCAGCGCGCAAGGCCGCCGACAGCGCATCCAGCCGGCGCAGTTCGGTTTCCTTGGCACTGCGGTCGAGGTTCCAGGCATGGGCTGCGTCACGCGCATTGTCGCGGTCGATCTGCAACAGCTCGACTTCACGCCTCAGCGCCGCCAGATCGGCTTGTTTGGCGGCATTGGCCTGGCTCAGGTCGCTGATTTCATCGCGACTGGCATCCAGTTGGGCGGCTAGCCCTTCCTGAGCCAGTTGTGCAGTGGCAAGGCGTTCCTCGAGCAGTTCCCAACCGGTCGTGCGCGCGGTCAATCGCCGCTGAAGCTGCCAGCTCAGGGCCAACAAAGGCACCGCGGCGCCAGCAAGCCCCAAGGCGATACTGGTCCAGTCAAAAGCCATAGCCATTTCTGCCGTTACCGAAAAAGAGCAAGGTTAGCGGAGCGCAAGGCGGGACGACAGCTCAGTCTTCGACCTGGCCCAGTTCACGCTGGGCGCGGCGGTCGCCGGCACGGGCGGCCATGCGCAGCAGATCGTGGCCGATACGACGGTCGCGGGCATTGCCGCACTCACGGCATAACAATTGGCCCAAGCGGCTTTGCGCAGCCACCACACCGTCACGGGCCGGCTGCTTGAGCAGGCGCCCGGCGAAATGTTTGACGTTGGCGTTATGGCCCAGGCGCGGGCTGTCGAGCAACCACAAGGCCACTTTCAATGAAAAGCGCTTGGGTGCGGTAACAGTTTGGGAGGCGTCGGTAACAGAAGGTGATACTGAGCGAAACTTCATAAAGCACTGTGGGACAGAACGAAAGGCGCGCCACTCTACTCTTTTTTTCGTACAGGTAAAGCTGAAAAAACGCTGCACGCCCGTTCTAGAGCAAGCGCTCGGGACAATCCACAGAAGCTGTGGATAACTCAGTGGACAACCCCCCTTGAACTCGCGCAAAGGCCCATGGAACGGGGGCCGCAGTCAAACTGACGATTTTTTCACCAATAAAAAAAAGCGAGATTTTTCATTGACTTAAATTTCTATCACAGGCAAATGGCTGCGCTCGGCAGGACTTGACATAACGGTTACACCTGCCGCAACTAATGTGCACAAGTACACATCCGTTGGTTATATCGGGGGTGTTTTTTGATTCGCTTCCGTCCCGGAATGTTACCGCGAGGCCAAACCCAGGGACTTTTCAAATCCGATCCGGCTCGCCACACTGCTGCACCTCCCCTCGCAGGCCGGTCGGAACGATGAAAGGAATGCTGCTGTTTGCCGTGCTGTTGTTGGCCATTTGCGCGATATCCCTGGGTATCAACGCAGCACTCCCCTCTCCGGACGGCGCGTTGTTTGCCATCGCGATCCTGTTGTCGGCAGCCTTCACGGCCGTGAGCCTGAGCATCGAACTGGGTGAAGGCCGAATCAATGACATGGGCGACGTCATGAAGGTGGTCGAGGCTGGCCAATCCCTGCGTCTGACCCTGGCAGCCTATGGCCTGGGTTGCTCGATGGCGGCGGCTGTCACCGTTCTGGTCTATCGGGGCCTGTTGGGTGGCTGATTGATTTTTTTGAGCACACCCCTTTCTTTCATCACCTCAATCCGTTAGTATCCGCGCCGTTAGTACCAAGCTGAAAATCAATTATGGTCGAAACATTCCCCTCACCACACGGGATCGACCACCTCGATGGTTTCCAGGTATCCCTCGCGACAACGACACCTTTGAACAAGCAAAGGGTTTTCGCGAGATGCGTATACTCTGACCGAACCAACCTGCAAATTGATCAGGATCTTCACCCCGGGCCCAGAACCTTTGCCCCTGTTGTGTTGCCTGCCCTCCTAAGTACCTACCTGCCAGCCCAAGCGCGCCAACTTGATAGCGCTTCACACTGGCTGCTTTGTTCCAGTCGGGTTCTTCGTTTGATCAATGGTGATCAACGTTACTGGAACGTTTTAACGTTGCACGGTTCTATTCCGTGTCATTTGTAGGAACACCCATAACATGTCGACTCAAATCCATACTCAGGATGCCATTCGCACCCTCACTAACGCTTTTGCTCCAATGAACTGCCTGATCATGGCGGCCCGCAAAGGCTGTTTCAGCTTCACGCTGGTCAACGAACACGGCATCGCCCGTCACAGCGAACGCCTGTACCCCGATCAGTACTCCAGCGCCGAACCGCTGCAGGCCGTGATCGAACGTACCCGTCAGGCCCTCACTGCCTGATCGACCTGCGTCGCTGAAATACAAAAAACCCTGCCTGAAAAGCAGGGTTTTTTATTGCCCGAAATTCAACGATTGAGCGTTTGCACTAAGTTCAAATAGATATAAACGTTATAACTAAATGAAGAAGATGTTTTAAAAACAGTCCTTTACATCACAAATATGACACTACACTTCAAGTCAAGCGGCATGATCCGCTTCCGGCGAGCCTGAGATCCGATTGACTGCTGCCAAGCCCCTCCTCTCAGGCTTCGTCGACCACTTTCACGGATTGAGGCTTGTATGGGTATCGCTGCCAGCGAATTGTGTCGTTATGTGATCCGGCCAACACTGACTTACCTGGGCCGCCATCATCCGACCGCCGAATCCCTGCTGCTGGGCATCGCAGCCAGCCAGTCGGAACTGGGGTCCGCCCTGCACGATCGCCGTGGCCACGGTCTGTACAGCATCACCGAACCGCGCCACCGCGCCTTATGGGACAACTACCTGGCGCTGGACCCCGAACGCGCCAGCCTTGTCCGCGGGCTGGCCAGCCAACACGCCTTCCTCGGCGCTCCCCAGCTCGAATTGACCGTCAACCTGCGTTACGCCACCGCCATCGCCTGGCTGCTGGTCGAACAACACACCCCTGCACTGCCCCCACCCGGAGATGTATTGGCCATGGCGCGCCTATGGAAAGAAATATTTCACCCCCAGGGACGGCTTCGCGATTTTACCCGCGCCTGGCACACCTGTGTCTCACCCCTGAATCACGTGGCCTGCTGACCGGGCAATTTGCAAGATTCGCCAAAAAACCCTGAATTTGGTCGGATTGTCCTACAAAACCGCTCTATCTCCTGCATTACAGCCTATAGCGCGATCTTAAATTTATTGTTACTTTCCGCAGCGGTGATCACCAAGGAGTTTCTAATAATGAAAAAAGTAATGCTCAAGACCACACTTAGCCTCGCCGTTGCCATGGCATCCTCCCACCTGTTCGCAAGCGGTTTCGCACTGAACGAACAGAGCGTCAGCGGGATGGGTACGGGTTTCGCAGGTCGCTCTTCCTCTGCCGATGATGCAAGCACTGTTTACGGTAACCCTGCCGGTATGGCTCGCCTGGAAGGCCAACAAATCACGGGCGGTGTCGCTGCCATTGATGCGTCGACCGATATCAGCGACGTGAGCGGCAACTCTCGCGGTACCAACAAAGGCGATATGGTGCCCTTCACCGCGGTTCCTTTCGGCTTCTACACCAATAAACTCAACGAGCAATGGGCGATCGGCTTTGGCGTCTATGCACCGTTCGGTTTGGTGACCGACTACGAAAACAACTTCCAGGGCCGTGGCTTTGGCAGCAAGAGCGAAGTGAAGGTCATCACCTTCCAGCCAACGGTCAGCTACGCCTTCAACGACAAGGTGTCCATCGGCTTCGGCCCGACCTTCAACCGAATTTCCGGCGTGCTGGAATCGGATGCCACCCTGAACCCGGCCGTTGCCGACACCAACGTGAAAATCAAGGGTGACGATACCGCCCTGGGCTTCAACGTCGGCGTGCTGGTCCAGGCGACCGATACCACCCGCATCGGCCTGACCTACCACTCGAAGGTCAACTACAAGCTCGAAGGTCACACCACCGTCAGCGGACCGGCCGCCACCCAGCCGTTCCTGCGCAACAACCGGTACGACGCCTCGCTGAAAATCGAAACGCCAGAGTCCTACGACCTGTCGGTGACGCAAGACCTGACCGACGCATGGAAACTCTACGGCGGTGCCACCTGGACCCGTTGGAGCCGCCTGAAAGACATTACCGTCAACAACGAAGGTGTCACTGCCGCAACCGGCGGCGGATTGGCTCCACTGCAGATCGCCAGCATCTCCGAAGAACAGAACTGGCACGACACCTGGGCATACGCCGTGGGTACCTCGTACCAACTGACCAAGCAAGTGGTGCTGCGTACCGGCCTGACGTTCGACCAGTCGCCCGCCAACAACACCGACCGTTCGCCGCGTATCCCGACGGGCGACCGCACGATCTTCAGCGTGGGCCTGGGCTACAAAGTCATGGATAACATGACCATCGACCTGGCTTACTCCTACCTGCAGGAAGAAGACGTCAAGGTTCACCGCACCGCCAAGGCACCATCGACGGCCAGCTACAACGCCAAGTACGAAAACAGTGCCAACGGTTTCGGCCTGGGCATGACCTACACCTTCTGATTCGGATCGGTGTAAAAAAGCCCCGCTCTCCTGCAAAGGAGGCGGGGCTTTTTAATGACCGATGATCAGGGCCTGGACGCCAGCGCCTCTTCCACCGCCTTGATCAGATCCGGACTGTCCGGCTTGGTCAGGCTGGAGAAATTGGCGATCACCTTGCCCTGGCGATCGACCACATACTTGTAGAAATTCCACTTCGGCGCGCTGGTCTGCTGCGCCAGCACCTTGAACAGGTGCACCGCATCCGGCCCCTTGACCTTCTGCGGTTCGGTCATGGTGAAGGTCACGCCGTAATTCACGTAGCAGACCTTGGCGGTCTCCTCGCCGGTCTTGGCTTCTTGCTTGAAGTCGTCGGATGGCACGCCGATCACTTCCAGGCCATCGCCCTTATAGCGTTGGTACAAGGCTTCGAGGCCTTTGAATTGCGGCGCGAACCCGCAGAAGCTGGCGGTATTGACGATCACCAACGGTTTGCCCGCAAAACGCTGGCACAGGTCGATGGATTCCTTGGCCCGCAACTTGGGCAATTGGCCTTCCAGCAACGGCGGACAACTGGCAGCCATCACGGCGCTGCCAATGGCCATCAGCACAGGTACAACAAGCCAGCGCATCTGCATGGTGGAGTCCTTGAAAAGATCAGGCCCTTGAACTTAACAGATCGACATACCCAGTTGCATCAACGCCAGACCACCATGCTGCCAGCCCCACCAGGCCAGCAACAACAGAACCACTCCCGCAACCAAGACCAGCCCCCGTATCGCGATGCTCATGCCGCCTCCATCTGCGCCTGCAAACGCGCCACCGGACGCTCGCGCACCGGCCAGTTCAGGGCCGCCGCGAGCAGGCTCAAGAGGATCGCGACGTGCCAGATCAAATCGTAGTTGCCGGTTCGATCATAGACCACACCGCCCAACCAGCCGCCGAGGAACGAACCCAACTGATGAAACAGGAACACAATCCCGCCGAGCATGGAAAGGTTTCGCACACCAAACAGGGTGGCGACCGTGCCGTTGGTCAGCGGCACCGTGGACAGCCACAAAAAGCCCATCGCCATACCGAACAAATAGGCCGTAACCTCGGTCACCGGCGCCCACAGAAACAGCACGATCACCAGCGCTCGCAGCAGGTACAAACCGGTGAGCAAGCGCGGCTTGGACATGCGTCCACCGAGCCAGCCTGCGGTGTAGGTGCCGAATACGTTGAACAGACCGATCAAGGCCAGCACCGTGGTGCCCACGGTTGCGGGCAAATGCTGATCCACCAGGTACGCCGGCAGGTGCACGCCGATGAACACCACCTGGAAACCACAAACGAAGAAACCGAACGCCAACAGCCAGAACCCGGAATGGGAGCACGCCTCGCGCAAGGCGTCGCGCAGGCTTTGCTGGCCCACCGCAACCGGCAAGGGGCGATCCTTGAGCATGGCGACCAACGGCAGGATCAGCGCCACCATCATGCCCAGCGTCAGCAGCGCCGCCGACCACCCCAGCCAGCTGATCAATCCGAGGGTGCCCGGCACCATGGCGAACTGCCCAAAAGAGCCTGCGGCGCTGGCGATCCCCATGGCCATGCTGCGTTTTTCCGGGGCCACGGCACGGCCCACCACGCCGAGGATGACCGAGAACGAGGTGCCGGACAGGCCAATACCAATCAACAGTCCCGCACTGAGCGACAGCGACCACGCCGAATCGGACATGCCCATCAGCACCAGACCCGCCGCATAAAGCACGCCGCCGACAAACACGGCCTTGGTGGCGCCGAAGCGGTCCGCCAGGGCGCCAGTGAAGGGTTGCGCCAGGCCCCAGATCAGGTTCTGCAGGGCGATGGCGAAGGCAAACGTCTCACGACCCCAGCCGAATTCGGCACTCATCGGCGCCAGGAACAAGCCAAAACCATGGCGTACGCCCAATGACAGCGCCAGGATCAGCGCACTCCCTAACAGAACCCATCCACTGGTGCGCCACATCGAGGTCATTTCTTGTTCTCCGTTCGCGGGTATATACCCGCTTGTAATCGGAAAAACCCGCCGTCAGGCGAGTTCATCCAGCAAGGCCAACAGGGTTTCGCGTTTTTCCGCGCCGAGTCGATCGATCAATTTCTGCTGTGCCGCTTCCCAGGCCGGCAACGCCGCAGCCAATCGCTGCGTGCCGGTTTCAGTCAACACAACCAGGCGATTGCGCAAGTCATCCCCCTCCACCAACTGCACCAGGCCCTCGCCTTCCAGCACCCGCAGGTTGCGCCCCAGGGTGCTGCGATCCAGGCCCATGGCGTCGGCCAGGCTGGAAATGCTCGGTTGATCCAGGCGCTGCAGATTGCACAGCAAAGAATACTGGGCGACGTTGATCCCGAAGCCGTCGAGAGCGCCGTCGTAATGCCTGCTGACGCCACGGGCGGCGCGACGCAGGTTGGTACATAAACATTGGGAGGCAAGCATGGAGCGTGTATATACCCGGGATTAAGGAAATGCAAGAAACTGTTACAACACCAGACCGACCATCACCACCATTTCCAGTAACTCCAACAGGGCTCCGGCGGTGTCGCCGGTGGTGCCGCCGAGGCGATTGACCATCAATTGGCGCAGCCCCATAAAAGCCAGCGCAGCCAGCAGCACGGCGACCCCGCCGCTGAAGCCGCCGATGAGGATGCACGCCAGACCGCTGAGGATCAGCACCTGTTGGCCGACGACTCTCGGTAAATGATCCGACAATGCCTGACCCAGTCCTCCCGCCCGCACATAGCGAGTCGTAAGAAACAGCGCCAGCAGGGATGCGCGCCCGATCAAGGGGGCCAGGATCAGCGCGGCGCCATTGCGCTGCTCGATCAAGGCCACCAGTGCCGTGAACTTGAGCAGCAACACCAGACCCAGGGTGACCACCGCAATCGGCCCGCTGCGCGGGTCTTTCATGATGCTGAGGGTGCGCTCACGGTCGCCGAAACCGCCCAGCCAGGCATCGGCGCTGTCCGCCAGGCCATCCAGGTGCAAACCGCCACTGAGCAACACCCAGGCGGTGAGCAGCAGCGCGGCGTGCAACAACAACGGCGCGCCCATCAACAGCCCATTCAGGCCCCATAGCAGCACGCCGAAGAGCAAGCCCACCACCGGATAAAACAACAACGAACGCCCCAGTTCCTGCGGCTGCGGCATGCCCGGCAGGCGAATCGGCAGGCTGCTGAGAAACTGCAAAGCAATCCAGAACGGCAACATGCTCAGCGCCCTTCCTTCAAAACGCCATCGGCCAGGACCTGCATACTGAACAGCCCGCCATGGCCAACCTCGACATTCAATAACTGCTCGCGGGGCAAACTCCTCGCCTGGGCCAGGAGCAAACGCATCACACCGCCATGGCTGATCAGCAGCACGCGCTGGCCGGCATAGGCCTGATGCAAACGCGACACGGCGCCCATCACCCGTCGGGAAAACTCGCTCACGGGTTCACCGTCAGGCGGTGTGAAGCTGTAGGGATCCGCCCAGAACAGGCCCAGTGCTTCGGCGTCAGTTTCCATCAACGCCGCCGCGCTCTGCCCTTCCCAAGCGCCGAAATGCAGTTCTTGCAGGTCTTTGTCCAGACTGACCGGCAGCGCAAGGCGCTCACCCAGTTCCTCGGCAAAACGTGCGCAACGTTGCAGCGGAGAGCTGACCAGTCGGTCCCATGGGCCCTGGTTCACCACGGCTGCGCGCATCTGTTCCCAGCCCCTGGCGGTGAGCGCATCGTCCAGGCTACCGCGCAGGCCGCCACCCAGCTCGGTTTCGCCGTGGCGCAGCAGGTCCAGGTGCAAGGTCATGCCGGGCGGTCTGCCACGGCGGCTTCGGCGAATGTCGCCATCTGCCCGTGCAACGCGCAGGCCAGGCGCAATACCGGCACCGCCAGCGCCGCACCACTGCCCTCGCCCAGGCGCAGGCCCAGTTCCAGCAGCGGTTGCGCGTCAAGGCTTTGCAGCACATGGCGATGCCCTGGCTCGGCGCCCTGATGGCCAAACACCAACCACTCACGGCACGCCGGGTTCAGGCGCGTGGCAACCAGGGCCGCGACGCTGCAAATGAACCCATCTACCAGCGCCACGATACCCTCCTGGGCGCAGCCCAGATAAGCGCCCACCAGGGCGGCGATTTCAAAACCACCCAGGTTGAACAGGGTTCGCAACACATCCTCACGCTGCCCGGCGTGCAACGCCAACGCACGCTCGATCACCGCTACCTTGTGGCTCACACCCTGGGCACTCAGCCCCGTGCCCGGGCCGGTCAGATCACTCACCTGGCAGTCCAGCAAGGCACAGGCCAGCGCACTCGCCGCAGTGGTGTTGCCGATGCCCATTTCACCGCCGATAAACAATTGCGCACCGCTGGCCAGGGCACGACGCGCACTGTCACGCCCGGCATGCAACGCCAACTGCCCTTGACCATCAGTCATGGCCGGGCCATTGACGAAATTGGCGGTGCCCGCGCCCAGGTTCAGGTGACGCACGCCGGGCAGGTCCAACGCCGGTGTGACGGTGCCCAGGTCGATCACCTCCAGACGCGCGCCCAACTGCCGCGCCAATACGCTGATGGCCGCGCCGCCGCTGACAAAGTTGAGCAGCATCTGCCCGGTCACTTCCTGGGGAAATGCCGAAACCCCTTCGGCCACCACGCCGTGGTCTCCGGCAAAGATGGCAATCCAGGCTTGGTCCACCGATGGTTTGACCCGCCCCTGCAAGCCGGCCAATTGCACCGCCAATGCTTCCAGCTGGCCCAGGGAGCCGGCCGGTTTGGTCAGTTGCTGCTGGCGTTCCAGCGCAGCCTCGTACGCCGAAGCGTCAGTAGCCTTGCAGGGGTTGAGCCACCAGGTGTCGTTCATAACGCAGTACCTTTCAAAGTCAGGGGCAGGCCGGCAACGGTCAGCACCACACGCTGACACCGCTCGGCCAAGGCTTGATGCAGCCAACCGGCTTCATCCACATAGCGGCGAGTCAATTCGCCCAGCGGCACGACACCCAGACCGGTCTCGTTGCTGACAAAAATGATGTTCCCCGGCAAGGTCGCCAAGCTGTCCAGCAAGGCTTCGCGTTCGAGCGCTAGGCGTTGCGGGTCGTCGAGCATCAGCAGGTTGGTCAGCCACAACGTCAGGCAATCCACCAACAGGCAACGCTCGGGCGCCGCGTTGTCCCGCAGCACTCGGGCCAATTCGACAGGTTCTTCGACCAGCCCCCAGGCCTGCGGACGACGCTCGCGATGCAACGCCACGCGCGCGCTCATCTCGCCGTCCAGCGGCTGGCTGGTGGCGATGTAGATGACGGGCAAACCGCTGTCACTGGCGAGTTTTTCCGCAAGGCGGCTCTTGCCGGAACGGGCGCCGCCGAGGATCAGTTGGCGCATGGGGAGACTCCACACAAGCGGCGCAATAAATCGGTGTCCAGGTGGTGTTCCACCAGATCGGCCAAACGCTCGATATCGCGCTCGCGCAAGGCGTGATAATCCACCTCTTGTACCTGCTGCAGACCGGCCCAGCGCAGCAGCGCACTGCACGCGGCCGGGGTTTCGAAAAGGCCGTGCAGGTAGGTGCCGAGGATCTGCCCATCGGCACTTCGAGCGCCGTCGCTGCGACCGTCATCCAGCCGCACCGCCGCGTTCGACAAGGCCTCGCCGGTGGTCACACCCGCGTGAATCTCGTAGCCGCTGACGTCGGCCTCTTCCAGCACCAGGCGCCCACGCACATTGCGCAGTTGCTTCTCTTGCTCCAGCGTGGTGCTGAACGCCAGCCAGCCAAGGCCCTCGCTGGACCCGGGCGGCCCTTCCAGGCCCAACGGGTCATGCACCTGTTCGCCGAGCATCTGCAAACCGCCGCAAATACCCAGCACCTTGCCGCCGTAGCGCAAGTGCCGCGCCACGGCGCCATCCCAACCGTTGGCGCGTAGATACGCCAGGTCGCTGCGCACGCTTTTCGAGCCGGGCAGGATGATCAAGTCGGCGGGTGGAATCGGCTGGCCCGGCCCGACAAATTGCAAATCCACCTGGGGATGCAGGCGCAAGGGGTCGAAGTCAGTGTGATTGCTGATGCGCGGCAAGACCGGCACCACCACCTTGAGCACCTGGGCGGCCTTGTCGATCTGGCGCCGGTCGATGCCGTCTTCAGCTTCCAGGTGCAGGTCCATCACGTAGGGCAGGACACCGACCACCGGCTTGCCGGTACGCGCCTCCAGCCAGTCCAGGCCCGGTTGGAGCAAGGCGATGTCACCGCGAAACCGGTTGATGATGAAGCCTTTGACCCGCGCCTGCTCGGTGGGCGAAAGCAATTCCAGGGTGCCCACCAGATGGGCGAACACGCCGCCGCGGTTGATATCGGCGATCAGCAGCACCGGGCAATCCACCGCCTCGGCGAAGCCCATGTTGGCGATGTCGTTGGCGCGCAGATTGATCTCTGCCGGCGAGCCTGCGCCCTCCACCATCACCACCGGGTAGGCGGCGCTCAAACGCGCGTGGGACGCCAGCACCGCCTGCATCGCGATGGCCTTGTAATCGTGATAGGCCACGGCGTTCATGCTGGTCACGGCACGGCCATGAATGATGACCTGGGAGCCGGTGTCGCTGTTGGGCTTGAGCAGCACCGGGTTCATATCGGTATGCGGCGCCAGGTTGGCCGCCTGGGCCTGCACGGCCTGGGCACGGCCAATCTCGCCGCCTTCGGCGGTCACGGCGCTGTTGAGCGCCATGTTCTGCGGTTTGAAAGGCGCGACCGAAACGCCCTGGCGCACCAGCCAGCGGCACAGTGCAGTCACGAGGGTGCTTTTACCGGCATCGGAGGTGGTGCCCTGCACCATCAACGTACTCATGTGGCGTCCTTGTATGCCGTCAGCGCCGCATCGAGGCGCAGCCAATCCGCCTCGGTGCCGGGCAAGCCGAAACGCAGGCTGCTGTCGTGGGAAAACAGGCGCAGCAGGATGCCGCGCTGGGCCATGAATTCATGCATGCGGTCGGCGTGCGGCGTGATCAGCCACTGGAACAGCGCGCAGCCACCCTGGGGCTGAAAACCGTGGTGTTCAAGCAGTGCGAACAAACGCTCGCCAGCTTCGGTGCAACGGCTTCGCTGACGCACCTGCCCGGCGGTATCACGCAGGCACACCTGGCCCAGTACCCGTGTCGGCCCACTGACCGCCCAGGGCCCGACCTGCTCGGCCAGCAGCCTGAGCAACTTGCGCTCCGCCAGCACAAACCCCAGGCGCACACCGGCCAAACCGAAAAACTTGCCAAACGAGCGCAACACAATCAGCCCCACCTGATGCGCTTGGCCTGCCAGGCTCAATTGCGGAGTAACGTCCATGAAGGCTTCGTCCACCACCAGCCAGCCACCGCGCTGGGCCAGGCGCGCATGCCAGTCCAGCAAGCGTTGCGGGCCGAGGCTCAAGCCGGTGGGGTTATTGGGGTTGACCACTACCAGTACGTCGAGGCCATCGAGGAAGAAGTCGACTTCCTGTTCCTGCACTTCGCGCACCACATAACCGGCACGACGCCACGCCTCGGCGTGTTCGGCATAACAGGGTGACAGCACGCCAACCTTGCCCGCGCGGCGCAGGCGCGGCAGCAACTGGATGGCCGCCTGCGAACCCGGCACCGGCAACAGGTGCGCAGCGCCGTAATAGGCGCTGGCGGCCTGCTCCAGGCCGTCGTCGGTTTCCGGCAGACGCGCCCAGGCCCGCAACGGGATCTCGGGGATGGGCCAGGGCCAGGGCGCCAAGCCACTGGACAGATCGAGCCAGTCAGCCTCGGCAATGCCGTACTGAATGGACGCCTTGCGCAACCGGCCACCGTGTTCAAGCATAGAATTGCGCCCCCGCGCACAGGATCAGCAGCCACAACCATACGCCGCGCTGCACCAGTTGCCAGCCCCGGTCGATGGAATCGGCATCCGCCGGCGGGCCTTCACCCAATGGCGGACGCTGGTGCACCTCGCCGTGGTAGATCGCCGCGCCGCCCAGCTCAACGCCCAGGGCGCCGGCGCCGGCGGCCATGACCGGGCCGGCGTTGGGGCTGTCCCAGGTCGGTCCCTGGGTGCGCCAGCACTTCAAGGCCAGTCGGGTTTTGCCGAGTACGGCGTAGGTCAATGCCACCAACCGAGCCGGAATGTAGTTCAGCACATCATCGATTTTTGCCGCTGCCCAGCCGAAACGCTCGAAGCGTGCATTGCGATAGCCCCACATGGCATCGAGGGTGTTGCTCAAGCGGTAGAGCACCACACCCGGCACGCCGGCGACCACAAACCAGAAAATCGCGGCGAACACCGCGTCGCTGCCGTTTTCCAGCACCGACTCGGTGGCCGCGCGGGCCACTTCGGTGCGGTCCAGCTCGCTGGTCTGGCGACTCACCAAGTAACTCACGCGGGTACGCGCCTGCTCCAGATCATCGGCGCGCAGGGCCTGGGCCACCGGCGTCACATGCTCGCCGAGGCTGCGCATGCCGAGGGCGCAGTACAACGCCAGTATCTCCAGCACCCAGCCAATATAAGGCGCCCACGACAAGGCCGTCGCCAGCAGGGTCAGCGGTACTACGGCGATAAACCACGCCGTCACGCCGTGACTGCGCCAGCCCCGGCCGCCGGCGTTGAAACGTTGTTCGACCCGCCCGGCGAAATTGCCGAACGCCACCAGCGGATGCCAGCGCTTCGGTTCACCCAGCAGCGCGTCCAGCGCGACTGCGGCGACACATAGCAAGGCCACACTCATTGACTCACTCCCCACGTATTCTCGTACAGCATGTCACTCAATGGCCGAGGCTCGGTCCAGCCTTCAAGCTGCAACATCGGTGCCGGGTAGAACCCGTCCACCGGCCCCAGGCACAACACCGCCAAGGGTTTCGCGCCGGCGGGCAAGCCGAGCAGGTCCGCCAGGGCCTGAGGCTCGAACAACGACACCCAGCCCATCCCGAGGCCTTCGGCGCGAGCGGCCAGCCACAGGTTCTGGATCGCGCAGGACAGCGATGCCAAATCCATTTCCGGCAAGGTTCTTCGGCCAAAGATATGGCGTTCGCGATCGTCCATCAGCGCCGCCACCAGTACTTCGGCACAGTCGTGAATGCCTTCGACCTTGAGCTTCATGAAGTCATCGGAGCGCTCGCCCAGGGCTTCGGCGGTGCGTACGCGCTCTTCTTCCACCAGTTGTTGGATCCGCCCACGCAATTGGCGGTCGCTGATGCGGATAAAGCGCCAGGGCTGCATCAGGCCGACGCTGGGTGCCTGGTGCGCGGCCTGGAGCAAACGCTGCAGCAATTCAGGGGCCACGGTGCCGCCGCTGAAGTGGCGCATGTCGCGGCGTTCGGCGATGGCGCGGTAGATGGCGTCGCGGTCGGCCTGGGGAAAGGCGTTGTCAGTCATGGCCTCTTCGCGGGCAAGCCCGCTCCCACACATGGATCGGTGAGTGCTGTCGAGGGGCAAGCGTGCCCAAGATCCGGCGCAAACAAAGCGGCAACCGCCACCGGATTCGACGGAAAGTAAAAGTGCACGTAAGACGCCGTCATCCGTCCCTGCCGATAGACCGCTTCGGCACCGCGCCCGCCATTGGGGCTCAGGCCGCGGGCAATGGGCTGCCACTCGGTGGTGGTCAGGGAATGGTGATAGGTGTGGCCGCGCAACGTGCCTTCGGGCAATTCGACATTTTGCAGCGCCAGGGCCGCGAGTTTCTTCTGCATCACCGCATCACCCTGCAACAGGCCGACCAGTTCGACATGATTGCCGTCGACATCGGTCAGCGAGTCCAGCAGGTAGAGCATGCCGCCACATTCGGCGAGCAAGGGTTTGCCGGCGGCATGATGGGCGCGGATGGCGTCGAGCATCGGCGTATTTTCCGACAGCGCCTGGTGATGCAGCTCCGGGTAACCGCCCGGCAGATAGAGGCTGTCGGCATCAGGCAATTGGCGATCATGGATCGGCGAGAAAAAGCGCAACTCGGCGCCCATCGCCCGCAACAGGTCGAGGCTGGCGCCGTAAGTGAAAGCAAAGGCTTCGTCGCGCGCCACGGCGATACGCACACCGTCCAGCAAAGGCTCGATCTCGGTCACAGACGGCGCGGCAAAGGCCACCGGCGGCGGCAACGCGACTTCGCAACTGCTGCCCAGCGCCTCGGCGGCGGCGTCCAGGCGCAGGTCCAGGTCATTCAATTCGCTGGCTTGCACCAGGCCCAAGTGGCGACTGGGCAATTCGATACCGGTCTCGCGGGACAGCGCGCCATACCAACGCAGGCCTTCGGTGAGGCTGCCTTCGAGCAACTGCGCATGGCGCAGGGTACCGACGCGGTTGGCCAACACACCGGCGAACGGCAAGTCCGGCTGGTAGCGCGCCAGGCCCAGGGCCAATGCGCCGAAGGTCTGGGCCATGGCCGTGCCGTCGATCACGCCGAGCACCGGCACGCCGAAGTGCCGCGCAAGGTCGGCGCTGGATGGCGTGCCGTCGAACAGGCCCATCACGCCTTCGATCAGGATCAGGTCGGCCTCCCCGGCCGCTTCCCACAACAGGCGACGACTTTCCTGCTCGCCCACCATCCACATGTCCAATTGATACACCGGCGCACCGCTGGCGCGCTCGTGGATCATCGGGTCGAGGAAGTCCGGGCCGCATTTGAACACACGCACCTTGCGCCCCAGGTTGCGGTGCAAACGGGCCAGCGCGGCGGTGACGGTGGTTTTGCCCTGGCCGGACGCCGGTGCGGCGATCAGGACGGCCGGGCAATGACGGGTTTGATTCAAAGTTCGACGCCCTTCTGTGCCTTGATACCGGCCTGGAACGCGTGCTTGAGCATGCCCATTTCTGTGACGGTGTCGCCCATCTCGATCAATTCGGGCTTGGCACCACGACCCGTCACCACCACGTGCTGCATGGGCGGGCGGGCTTGCAGGTCGCTGAGCACCTGATCGAGATCGAGATAACCGTGCTTGAGGGCGATGTTCAGCTCGTCCAGCACCACCAGGCCAATGGAAGGATCTTGCAGCAGCTCGCGGGACACCGCCCAGGCGGCTTCGGCGGCGGCGATGTCGCGCTGGCGGTCCTGGGTCTCCCAGGTAAAGCCTTCGCCCATCACATGGAAACGCACCTGCTCCGGAAAGCGCCGGAAGAACAGCTCTTCGCCCGTGCTGTTACGCCCCTTGATGAACTGCACCACACCGCACTGCATGCCGTGGCCCATGGCGCGGGCCAGCATGCCGAATGCCGAACTGCTCTTGCCTTTGCCATTGCCGGTCAACACCAGCAGCAAACCGCACTCGTTCGGGGAATTGGCGATGCGCTCGTCGATCACGGCTTTTTTACGCAGCATGCGCGCCAGGTGGCGCTCGTCGCGGTCGGGGGAATCAGTCATGGCAGCTCTCCGTTGGGGCTGGACAAAAACGGCGGGCAGGAAAAAGGAACAGCAGACAGCCAAGCATCGCCCACCGTGATGCTGTTGAATGCTTCAGGCCGGTCTCCGGGCTCATGAGTGGCGCTTGCCGGAGCAGGCAGGCCGACGGCGCGCCTTCCCATATCGCACGCGATACAGTGGCTAAAGGCACCGTCTTGACTCATTTACCGTTGCGGGGGCAGCGCCGGATTCGCGGCAGCATGGTGGTCACATGCGCTCGCTCACCGGCTTCCCTGTTTCACTCTGTCGACACATGGGCCACAGAGCACCTGAAACAAGCCGCGAAGGTTAGTGGGTTGGGGGTGGAGCGTCAATTAAAGCCGGCCCTGCGCTTGAACCATCGGACCGCCGTGCACCTCTACTCCTACAGGCATCCAGGAGAACACCATGCATAAAACAAGACTCGCGCTACTGATCATGCTCGCCGGCAGCCTCGCTGCCTGTGGCGAAAGCTCTACCTTGCAGGTTTCCGATGGCACGGGGCCTTCGCCCACGTTACCGGAGCCGAACAAGACATTGATCCCCACCGTCAACATCGCTCCCGCCGTGGGCTGGCCCGCCGGCGCGAAGCCGGTAGCCGCCGCCGGTACTCAGGTCGGCGCGTTTGCCGAGGGCCTGGATCATCCGCGCTGGCTGTACGTACTGCCCAATGGCGATGTGCTGGTGGCGGAAACCAATGCGCCGCCCAAGCCGGATGACGCCACCGGTATTCGCGGCTGGGTGATGGAGAAGGTCATGGGCAGTGCCGGCGCCGGAGTGCCAAGCCCGAATCGCATCACACTGCTGCGCGATGCCGACCACGACGGCATCGCCGAAACCCGCACGGTGTTCCTGGCAAACCTCAATTCTCCGTTCGGCATGACCCTGGTGGGCAACGACCTGTACGTGGCCGACTCGGACCAGTTGCTGCGTTTCCCTTATCAACCGGGGGAAACCTCGATCAAGGAGGCCGGCACCAAGGTCGTCGACCTGCCCGGCGGCACCCTTAATCACCACTGGACCAAAAACGTGGTGGCGAGCAAAGACGGCAGCAAGCTGTATGTGAGTGTGGGCTCCAACAGTAATGTCGGCGAAAACGGTCTGGAGGCCGAACAAGGTCGGGCGGCGATCTGGGAAGTGGACCGTGCCAGCGGCCAGCACCGCATCTTCGCCTCCGGCCTGCGCAACCCCAACGGCATGGCCTGGGAACCGCAAAGCGGCAAGCTATGGACCGCGGTGAACGAGCGCGATGAGATTGGCAGCGACCTGGTGCCGGACTACATCACCTCGGTCAAGGATGGCGGATTCTATGGCTGGCCGTTCAGCTACTACGGGCAGCATGTGGATGTGCGCGTCACGCCGCAGAACCCGGAATTGGTCGCCAAGGCGATTGCGCCGGACTATGCGGTAGGCCCCCACACGGCGTCCCTGGGACTGACCTTTGCCGAGGGCAGCAAGCTCCCGGCGCAGTTCAGCAACGGGGCCTTCATTGGCCAGCACGGTTCGTGGAACCGCAAGCCGCACAGCGGCTACAAGGTGATCTTCGTGCCGTTCGAAGGCGGGCAGCCGAAAGGCCAGCCCGTGGATGTGCTGACCGGGTTCCTCAACAGTGATGAGAAAGCCATGGGCCGGCCAGTGGGCGTGGTGATTGATCAGCAGGGGGGCTTGCTGGTGGCGGACGATGTGGGGAATAAGGTGTGGCGGGTATCGTCGGCCAAATAACCGGTTTGACGAACACCACCAAACCAATGTGGGAGCCGGGCTTGCCCGCGATGCAGGCGCTGCGGTGTGTCGGTCGCATCGCGGTGATGCCATCGCAAGCAAGCCAGCTCCCACACAAGCCCGCCCCCACCTTCAGAGCTTTAAAGGGCCCTAAGGATTGCGCGCCAGATTCCCCGGCAGCACGCGCTTGGCGCTCAGGTACGCATTCTGCCAGTAGGCCTTGTCCAGGGTGTCCAGCTTCACCGTACCGCCGGTTTGCGGCGCATGCACAAAGCGGCCCTCTCCGACATAGATCCCCGCATGACTGACCTGGGAACCACCACCGGTGGCAAAGAACAGCAGGTCACCGGTTTGCAGATTCTCTTCACTCACATCCTGGGCACGCATCACGATCAGCTCGCGGGTGGTGCGCGGCAGGGAAATACCAGCGGCATCGCGGTAGACAAAGCCGATCAGGCCACTGCAATCAAAACCGGAGTCCGGCGTATTGCCGCCCCAACGGTAAGGCGTGCCGACCAGACCCAACGCACGGAAGAGCACGTCTTCGGCAGCCGGCGAGAAATTTTGCGTGGAATAGTTGAACACCGGCTTGGGTTTGACCGCTACAGGAGCGGGCGGCGGTGGACGGTGTGCGCAGGCGCTTAGCAGCGCGGCGCAGAGAATGAGGATCAGGCGGGCCGAGGTCGACATGGGCAGAACAATCCTGGTCTGGATGCGGCTTTCGCTGCCGAACGCTGAAAACCAGAACGCGCAAGCAAAGCTCGCGCGAACGGATTACAACAATATCCAGGGATTCTAGCGCTTACACGTCAAACTTCAAGTATCACTTTAAGTTTACTTGCTGGCGGTGACCGTGGTCGGGGCCATGGCGAGTGCGCGCTTGGCTTCGATGAAGGTCTTGCTCCAGTAGCTGTCGCCCAGACTATCGACTCGAACACCGCCACTGCGACGACTGCTGGAGTGGATAAACTGGTTATCGCCCAAGTAGATACCGGCATGGCTGACACGGCCACGGCCACTGGTACTGAAGAAAAGCAGATCGCCAGGCTTTAGGTTGTTGCGCGCGACCAACGGTGCTTTAACGTTGATCATTTCGCGAGTGGAGCGCGGCAGATTCATGCCGGCCTCTTCACGAAACAGGTAACCGATGAAGCCGCTGCAATCGAACCCGGCTTCAGAGGTACCGCCGAAACGGTACTTGGTACCGATCAAGGACATGCCGCGCTCAAGAATGCTGTCGGCCAGCACAGGCAACTGGTAAGGCTTGTTGCTGGCGAAGTTGGTCAGTTCTTCCTCGGTTGCCACTTCCTCTTCATAAACGGAAGCAGACTGTGCAGGAACGAACTTTGCCTGATTTTGAACCTGTGGTTTTTGCTGTTCTGCCACCTGTTGAGGGTGGGATGCGCAACCAAACAACAGGGTAACGAGTGCGAGAGGCACGAGGGGTGCGAAGCGATTTAGCATGGGCACGACCGTGGCTGATATGTAAAGAAGACGAGACTATGCCCTCTATCAGATCGATTTGCAAATTCAATCGCGATCTATGTGACTTCTTGTTCGGACTATGACATCTAAGCCCTTAACACCCTATACCTGCCTTTTGCGTGCCAAAACTGGCTAAAACGCAGGTTTTCTGGCGCCTGTAATTTGCCGAAAGCCCCATTTCAAAAGGGTTGGCTACCAGCCGAGGGTTTCCTTGAGGAACGGAATTGTCAGCTTGCGCTGAGCCTGCAAGGAGGCTTGATCGAGCTGCTCGAGCAAATCGAACAAGGCGCTCATGCTACGGGTGCCCCGGGTCAGAATAAAGTGCCCGACTTCATCGGTGAGGTGCAGGCCGCGACGGGACGCACGCAATTGCAGAGCCCGCAATTTGTCTTCGTCGGACAGCGGACGCATCTGGAAGATCAGCGCCAGGGTCATGCGTGACTTGAGGTCGGCCAGTTTGATCGGCAACTCGCGGGGCGAGGTAGACGCAGCGATCAGCAGGCGCCGGCCACTGTCACGCAGACGGTTGAACAGGTGAAACAGCGCCTCTTCCCACTCTGCCTTGCCGGCAATCGCCTGCAAGTCGTCCAGGCACACCAGCTCGTATTGCTCGAGGTGGTCGAAGATCCCGATCCCCCGATCCATCAGCTCGGCCAACGGCAAATACACCGCCGGCTCGCCCATCTGCTCGAAACGCAGGCAGGCGGCCTGCAACAGGTGAGTACGCCCCACGCCATGCTTGCCCCACAGATAGATCAGGCTTTCCGTCCACCCGGCGTCGGCTTCGCAGAGCCGCTCGACATAGCCGAGTGCAGCGGCATTGGCGCCTGGGTAGTAATTGATGAAGGTGGCGTCGTCACGCAGACGCACACCCAAGGGCAGCTGAATCGGTTTCATGCTGACTGAACGGCTCCGTTCGAACCGTTAGTGGCCTCTGTGTAAAGTTTGCAAAGTTTATACCCGTGACGCCGGGCGCACAATGCAGCAGACCACAAGCAAAATCAAAGGTTTGCGTGAACTTCGGGGTTTTATGCGAATTGTTTGACACCCGCCCTTCCATAAACGACAAACCCGGCCAGAGCCGGGTTTGTGATGAAAGGATTACAAATCGGGGTCTTCAACCCCTGTATACACATCCGAATCCTTGTACAGGTCATGCACATGGCGCACCAGCACCATGATCACCGCCGCCACCGGCAATGCCAGCAGAATGCCGGTAAACCCGAACAGCTCACCCCCCGCCAGGATCGCAAAGATGACCGCCACCGGGTGCAGGCCGATCCGGTCCCCCACCAGCAGCGGCGTCAGCACCATACCCTCCAGGGCCTGGCCGACCATGAACACCGCCACGATCCCCAGCATTGGGTACAACTCACCACCAAACTGGAACAGCCCGGCCACCAGCGCCGCGCCGATACCGATCACAAAGCCCATGTACGGCACGATCGCCGCCAGGCCGGCAATCAGGCCGATCAACAGGCCCAGCTCCAGGCCGATCGCCATCAAACCTGCGGCATAAATCACTCCCAACGCCAGCATCACCAGCAGTTGGCCCCGCACGAAGGCGCCCAGCACCTCATGGCACTCCTCGGCGAGCGACACAATGCGCTCCTCACGGTTGCGCGGCAGCAGGCTGCGGATCTTGGCCATCATGATGTCCCAGTCACGCAGCAGGTAGAACGCCACCACGGGGATCAACACCAGGTTGGTCAGCCAGCCGATCAACGCCAGGCTCGACGCCGTGGCCTGGCTGAGCACCACGCCGACGATATCGGTGGTCTGGCCCATGTGTTCGCTGATCGCAGCCTTGACCTTGTCGAACTTCCAGAAGCCGTCCGACAACCCCAGCTTGGCCTGGGCCCATGGCATCGCCGTATGTTGCAGCCAGTCGAGCATCTGCGGTGCCAGCTCGTAGAGCCGGAACAACTGTTTGGCCAGCATCGGCACCAGGACCAGCACCAACGCGGTGATGATCAAGGTGAACAGCGCAAACACCGCCACCACGCCCCAGGTACGCGACAGGCCGACTTTCTCGAGGCGGTCCACCACCGGGTCGAACAGATAGGCCAGCAGCAACGCCACCAGGAAAGGCGTGAGGATCGAATGCAGCAGGAACACAAACACGCACAGCAGGACAATCCCGCCAAGCCACACCCAACGACGCGCATCCGCCATAAACCACTCCATCTATATAAAGAAGAAAACCGCTACCAACGAAAACGCAGTTGTGCCTGAGGCTCAGGTGCAACCGCCGGCTGCGTACCTTCGACCGTCGGCGACTGAACCGGTGCCTCATCCGCCGGCACCTCCTGCAACCGGGCCAGGCTCAGTTGACTGCGCAACTGATCGGCACTGCCGCTGACGCGGTACACGATACGATTGCCATCGACCCGCTGCGGCTGACCACCGAAGGGCTCAAGCAAATGCCCCAATGCCGCATAACGCTCGAGGGTAATGCCCTGCACTTCCAGCAATTGCTCGGTACTCACACCCGGTTTCACCGCAAAGCGCGGTGCGAGTTTCTGGCTGACCGCCAACATCACCTCATCGGCCACGGCGCCGGTGTCGGCCCCTTGAGCGGTGCCCTGCTCACTCTTGTCGCCCAGCCACAGACGCCATTTGGCCTGCCACTGGCTGCCTTCCTGGCGCGCATGCACTGCCAGCAGCGCGTCGGCGCCATAACGTTCGGAGGCCGCGCGCAGCGGGGTGACATCCGGGCTTTCCAGATTGGGGCCGGTGGCGACCACCTGCTCGTCCAGATCCCCCAGTGGCAGCCGCAGCGGCAAGCCGCGGTGCTGGGCTGCACGGCGCAACGCCTGGGCCACAGCCTGGCCGTCGCCCACCAGGCTGCTGCCTTCGGTGGAGTCGTTCAGCCACCAGCCGAGGATCGATGGCCGATTGCTGCCCCAGATCGACAGACCGGCTTCACGCAAGACGCGATCGGTACTGACCGGATCGAAATCCACTTGCAGGCTCTCGGGCGGGCCGGCGTCGTAGCCGTATTGGCTGATGATCTGTTGCGGGTCCTTGCGCACCGCCGCCAGGCTCGGGCCATCGGCAGCCTTGGCGTCGCCGGTCAGGCGAATCACCAGCGTCTGCACGGCACGCTGGGTGGCCTGGTCGCGCTCCTGGGGCGACTGGCTGCTGACAGGCTCGAGGACTTGGTAGAGGCCATTGAGGGTTTCGGCATGACTCGCCAGGCTGACCAACGACAAGCAGCCTACAAAAAAGAATGTACACAGACGCATGAAAGATTCCCGAACGACAAATTTAGCGGCTGGAACAGACCGCGTGAACTCGGTTTGCCAAGGCTGTGACCACAGCAATCGACAAAACATTCACTGGGGCCTGGCAGTTTGAGTACTGTCACAACGATAGCGGGTTAAAGGCTATACCTTAATACGCACGCCAGCAGAGCCGATTAGCATTTTTTTAACCGGCTTTTTTAACCGATATGGCCCTGCCCGTCGGCCCGAGGATGGCCGCTGCCCCTCAAGCCTGATAAAATCGCGCGCCTTCGCAGACCGTCAACGGCTGGGCCTTTTACCAAGGGCGCCTGCCCGCCCGGTCGTTACCCAGAAATTCCCCCTAAAGGCCTGGATCATGAGCAAGCAACCCTCCCTGAGCTACAAGGACGCCGGTGTAGACATCGACGCCGGTGAAGCATTGGTCGAACGCATCAAGAGCGTCGCCAAGCGCACTGCGCGCCCCGAAGTCATGGGCGGCCTGGGCGGTTTTGGCGCCCTCTGCGAAATCCCGGCCGGCTACAAGCAGCCCGTGCTGGTCTCCGGCACCGACGGTGTGGGCACCAAGCTGCGCCTGGCATTGAACCTGAACAAACACGACAGCATCGGCATCGATCTGGTCGCCATGTGCGTCAACGACCTGGTGGTGTGCGGCGCCGAGCCGCTGTTCTTCCTCGACTACTACGCCACCGGCAAGCTGAACGTGGACACCGCTGCACAAGTGGTGACCGGCATCGGCGCGGGCTGCGAACTGTCGGGTTGCTCCCTGGTCGGCGGCGAAACCGCTGAAATGCCAGGCATGTACGAAGGCGAAGACTACGACCTGGCCGGTTTCTGCGTCGGCGTGGTGGAAAAGGCCGAGATCATCGACGGCTCCAAGGTTGCCACCGGCGACGCCCTGCTCGCTCTGCCATCGTCCGGCCCGCACTCCAACGGCTACTCGCTGATCCGCAAGATCATCGAAGTGTCCGGCGCCGACATCGAAAACACCCAGCTCGACGGCAAGCCGCTGACCGACCTGCTGATGGCCCCGACCCGCATCTACGTCAAGCCGCTGCTCAAGCTGATCAAGGACACCGGCGCCGTCAAAGCCATGGCCCACATCACCGGTGGCGGCCTGCTGGACAACATCCCGCGCGTCCTGCCAAAAGGCGCCCAGGCCATCGTCGACGTAGCCAGCTGGCAGCGTCCTGCGGTCTTCGACTGGTTGCAGGAAAAAGGCAACGTCAACGAAACCGAGATGCACCGCGTGCTGAACTGCGGCGTGGGCATGGTCATCTGCGTGGCTCAAGAGCACGTTGAAACCGCGCTGAACGTACTGCGCGAAGCCGGCGAGCAACCTTGGGTCATCGGTGAAATCGCCGCTGCCGCCGAAGGCGCTGCCCAGGTTGAACTGAAGAACCTCAAGGCTCACTGATGCCGCAGACCTGTGATGTCGTGGTGCTGTTGTCCGGCACCGGCAGTAACTTACAGGCCCTGATCGACAGCACGCGTACCGGCGACAGCCCGGTACGCATCGCTGCGGTGATCTCCAACCGCAGCGACGCCTACGGCCTGCAACGCGCCAGGGACGCGGGTATCGACACCCGCTCGCTGGATCACAAAACCTTCGATGGCCGTGAAGCCTTCGATGCCGCCCTGATCGAACTGATCGACGCCTTCAACCCCAAACTCGTGGTCCTGGCCGGTTTCATGCGCATCCTCAGCGCTGATTTCGTACGCCACTATGAGGGGCGCCTGCTGAATATCCATCCGTCCCTGCTGCCCAAGTACAAAGGCATGCACACGCACCAGCGTGCGCTCGATGCCGGCGACAGCGAGCACGGCTGCAGCGTGCACTTTGTCACCGAGGAACTCGATGGCGGGCCTCT
Source organism: Pseudomonas sp. SDO524_S393 (assembly GCF_054071875.1). NCBI lineage: Bacteria > Pseudomonadati > Pseudomonadota > Gammaproteobacteria > Pseudomonadales > Pseudomonadaceae > Pseudomonas > Pseudomonas sp. SDO524_S393. Next base: position 33,186 of record NZ_JBSVVZ010000071.1, read on the forward strand.
GGTCGTACAGGCAGTGGTTCCGGTAGAGTCTGACGACTCGGCGCAGACGCTTGCGCATCGGGTGCATACCCAGGAACACAGGATTTACCCGCTGGCTGTTCGCTGGTTTGCCGAAGGACGGTTGATTCTTGGTGATCAGGGTGCATTATTGGACGGTCAGTTACTCGCGGCCAGCGGCCACTTGATTCGAACCTAGGAGATTTTATGCGTCGCGCCCTGCTCTTCGCTTTTGCTCTGCTTGCCTTGCCTGCCGTGCAGGCAGCAGACCTTCACCCCTTCTCCGCCAGCTACACCGCCGACTGGAAACAGTTGCCCATGAGTGGTTCGGCTGAACGCAGCCTGACCAAGAATGGCGACGGCACCTGGACCTTGAACTTCAAGGCTTCCATGATGATCGCCAGCCTCACCGAAACCAGCCAGATCCTGTTCGACAAGGACACCCTGCAACCGAAGAGCTACAGCTTCGAGCGCGGCGGCCTGGGCAAGGCAAAGAAGATCAACCTGGATTTCGACCAGGGCGCCAAGAAAGTCACCGGCTTTGAAAACAAGGACCCGGTCAACGTTACCCTGGAAAGTGGCATGCTCGACAAGTCCACCTACCAGCTTGCCCTGCAACGCGATGTGGCTGCCGGCAAGAAAAGCATGAGCTACCGCGTGGTCGAAGGCACTGACGTCGACACCTACGACTTTCGCGTGATCGGCGCGGAAAAGGTGCAGACCAAGGTCGGCTCCATCGACGCGATCAAGGTCGAGCGCGTGCGTGACCCTTCGCAGAGCAAGCGCATCACTCAGATGTGGTTTGCCAAGGACCAGGGCGGCATCCTGGTTGCCCTGCGCCAAGTCGAGACCGACGGCAAGGAATACAACATCATGCTGCAAGACGGCACTGTTGACGGCAAGGCTGTCAAAGGCAGCTGATGGGCGGGTGAATCAAAAAAAGAGCCTCGCGGAATGCGGGGCTTTTTTTTTGCCTGGAGATTGTGTGTTGAAACCGCTGACGCCATCGCAGGCAAGCCAGCTCCCACAGTT
>NZ_JBSVVZ010000072.1:0-30162 GCF_054071875.1 Pseudomonas sp. SDO524_S393
TGATCGGTGTACGCCGATCAAACTGTGGGAGCGGGCCTGCTCGCGATAGCTATCGCACCGGCAACTCGATTCTTTCAGATTCCCCCGGCACCGTCGGCCAGTCCCCGGCCGCCCAGCGCTGCCTGGCCTGTTCGATCACTGCCGGATCGCTCGCCACGAAATTCCAGTTGATCCGTCGCGGACCGTCCAGCGGCGCACCGCCGAACACCACCAAATGACAGTCGGTCTCGGCGAACAGCGCCATCTCCTCGCCCACCGGCAGCACCACCAGGCTGTGCGCTTGCAACGCTTCGCCATCCAGTTGAGCCTCACCTTCCAGCACATACACTGCGCGTTCCTCATGCTCATCAGGAATCAGCAGCGTCGTGGCTGTTTGCATACGTACTTCGGCATACAGCGTGGGCGACAGCACCGGCACCGGGGACTTCAGGCAAAAGCCGTCGCCGGCGATCAGACGGATCTGCACCCCCAGGTTGTCACTCACCGGCAAGCTTTGCGCCGGATGATGGCTGTAGTGTCCCGGGCCTGTTTCGTGATCTTGCGGTGAGGCCAGCCACACTTGCAGCCCGTGCAGGCTGAAGCCGCTGGCCCTGAGCGCTTCGGGCGTGCGTTCTACGTGGGCGATTGCGCTGCCGGCGGTCATCCAGCTGACATCGCCGGCCTGCACCACCTGATCCGAGCCCAGGCTGTCTTTGTGCTGCAAGGCGCCTTCGAACAGGTAGGTGAGGGTCGACAGCCCGATATGCGGGTGCTGGCGAATATTCATGCCGCTGCCCGGCGCATAGCGGGTGAGCAACATATGGTCGAAAAACACGAAGGGCCCGACGCTGCGGCAGTCCCGCGAGGGCAGGGGACGCAAAATGGGCTGGCCCTCGACCTCTTCGGGACGTGGGCGAATCACAATGAGTGGCGGCATGGAACATCCCTGTCTGAGCGGGTTGGCTGGCAGTGAGCATAACCCGCTCGATCGGATGTTGCCGCTATTGGCTGAAGGCGCCTTCGGACAGTTTCGTCTCGATGCTGATTTCGGCGGTGGTCATCAGCTTGTGCACAGGACATTTGTCGGCCACGCGGTGCAGTTCCTCGCGCTGTTCATCGGTGAGCACGCCCTTGAGGGTCAGTTTGACGCTCAGCTTGTACTTGCCCTTTTGTTCTTCGGCAGCGTCGTGGGTGACTTCGACCGTGACGCCGGTGAGCGGAATGTCTTTTTTCTGAGCGTACAGCCTGACGGTCAGGGCCTTGCACGAGGCCAGCGCAGCGTCGAAATAGTCATGGGGCGAGGGCGCCGAGTCGTCGCCGCCCAGGCTTTTGGGCAGGTCGGTGAACAGTTCGTGCTGATTGATGTTCACGCTGTGACGAAAATTGTCGGCGTTCAGGGTATTGACGGTAACAGGCATGGCACACCTCACAGGGGCAGGATGAAGGTCATGCAGTTATAGAGCATGCTGGCACTCTGGTGTTCCACGTTTTTTGCCGGATGAACCTGGCCACGGGCCACAAGGTCTACCGGTATCAGCCCCTGCCGAGATTGCACCGTGCCCTGGACCCATCTGAGCCTTGCCCTGTTGTTCGCCGCCGTCAGCCTTGGCGCGCAGGCCCGCGACTATGCCTACAGCGATGCGCACCTGCATTACGTCGATTTCTTCCAGGAAACCGCCGGCATGGATAAGTTGCTCAAGGCCATGGCCGACAATCGCATCGAGCATGTGATGATTTCCGGCATCCCGGTGGCCAAGAAGTGGCACGAAGACGAACCCAAGCGTCCGCGGTACTACGCCGGTGATGATGCCGATGCCTATTGGTACAGCGCGACCGACGTGATTGTCGCCGCCGCCGTGAACGCGCTCGCGCCCGAGCAGCGCCGACGCTTTCATCCGTTTTTGTCCGGCTTCAACCCGAACGACAAGAATTCGGCTGCGCACATCCAGCGCATGCTCGACCTCAACCCGGGACTGTGGCAGGGCATCGGCGAAGTCTTTACCCGCCACGACGACCTCACGGCCATCACTGCCGGCGACACCCCGCGTGCCAACAACGAAGCCATGACGCGTATCTACCATTTGGCGGCAGAGAATGACCTGCCGGTGATGCTGCATTCCAATATCACCTCCAAGCGCGAGCGCAACCCGTTGTACCTGGCTGAAGTCGAGGAGCCGCTGCGCAATCATCCCCATACCCGGTTTATCTGGGCTCACGCGGGGACGAGCAAGGAGATCCACCGCCATCAGGTGCAGATGGACTTCCTGCTGCCCACCCTGAGTCGTTTGCTGGAGGCCTATCCCAATCTGTACATCGACCTGTCCTGGAGCATGCTCACGCCCTATTTGCTGGATGACGCCGGCCAGCCACGGCCTGAATGGCTGGCGCTGGTGGAACGCTTTCCCGAACGCTTCATGCTGGGGTCGGATGTGGTAGGGCGTTTCGCCAAGCTGGGTCGGGAAATGCGGCGCTTCGACCCGTTCCTGGACGCGCTGCCGGAGGACGTAGCCCACAAGGTCGCGCGGGATAACTTCCTGGCGATACTACCGCGCGATGGTGGCGTGCGTTGATATCGCGTTTTCGTCTTACGCAAAGTCGCTGACGCGCCGATACCTTTCAAGAGACCTGCTGCAGGTGGATGCAGCGCATTTGGAAGGAATCCAGGCATGAGTATCCGCAGTTTGAATATCGCGCCCCGCGCGGGCTTGGGCTTTGGTGTGCTGGCGTTGCTGGTGTTTGCCCTGGGCGGCTTCGCCTTGCTGCAAATGGCCAATATGCGCCAGCAGTCGGACCAGGTGGAGAGCAACTGGCTACCCAGCGTGATGGCGGTAGGGGAGATGAGCCAGGACCTGTTGCGCATTCGTGCGTTGACCCTGCGCTTGTTGCTCAATCGCGATCCCCAGGCGTTGACCCAGAACGAACAGAAGCTCACCGACCTCAAGAATGGCCTGCACCAGGCTCAGGGCCTTTATGGGGCGTTGATTGTGCTGCCCGAAGAGCGCGCGCTGTTCGACCGCTTCAAGGCTCAGGAGCAGCACTACCTGCAACGCCAGGAGCAGGTCATGGCGTTTTCCAGGGCCAATCAACTCGACGAGGCGGTCCGGGTGGTCAACGGTGAAATGAATCAGCTCGCCGATGAAATGGCCGGCACCCTGCATGATCTGGTTGCCTTGAACAAAGCCAATGCCAACCACGCGGCGACCCTGGCACAGAATGTGTTCAATCAATCGCGCACCTGGGTAATCGGTGTCGTGTTGTTGACGGCGCTGGTTACCATCGGCCTGGCGGTGTGGTTGACCCGCAGTATCGTGCTGCCACTGGCGCAGTCGCTGAAGGTCGCCCAGGGGGTGGCGAGCGGCGACCTGACCGGTGAGATCAGCGTGAGCGGCAATGATGAGCCCGCACGCCTGCAACAAGCGCTCAAGGGCATGCAGGAGAACCTGCGCGATACCCTCCGGCGTATTGCCGAATCGTCGAACCAACTGGCATCGGCCTCCGAAGAGCTGAGTTGCGTCACCGAGGACGCCACGCGCGGCCTGCACCAGCAAAACCAGGAAATCGAACAGGCCGCGACGGCGGTCAACCAGATGACGGCGGCGGTGGAGGAAGTGGCAAGCAATGCGGTGGCTACTTCCCAGGCGTCCCGTGAGTCGGACCGTATTGCCCAGCGCGGGCGCGAGCAGGTGCATCAGACAGTCGTGTCGATCGAGGCGCTGGCGTTGGATGTGACCACCAATGCGACCCAGGTCGAGGACCTGGCTCAGAAGGTCTATGGCATCAGCAAGGTGCTGGATGTGATTCGTTCGATTGCCGAACAGACCAACTTGCTGGCCCTGAACGCCGCGATTGAGGCCGCACGCGCGGGGGAGGCCGGGCGTGGCTTTGCGGTGGTGGCGGACGAGGTACGCGCCCTGGCTCACCGTACGCAGCAATCCACCCAGGAAATCGAGCAGATGATCGGCGGGATTCAACAGGGCACCGATCAGGCGGTCAGCGCGATGCAGCAGAGTAATACGCGGGCGCGTTCGACCCTGGATATCGCCAAGTCGGCGGGTACGGCGCTGGAAGAGATTGCATCGGCCTTCACTCTGATCAACGAGCGCAACCTGGTGATCGCCAGTGCGTCGGAGCAGCAGGCGGCAGTGGCGCGGGAGGTGGACCGCAACCTGATGAACATTCGTGATCTGGCGCACCAGACGTCCACGGGGGCGAACCAGACCAGTGCGGCGAGTCAGGAGCTGTCGCGACTGGCGGTGGATCTGAATAGCCTGGTGGCGCGGTTTTCGGTGTAGGTCGCAAGGTCTTGATGGCCCGATCGCAGGCAAGCCAGCTCCCACATTGACTGCATTCCTTCGGATGTACTCGGTCACTGTAGGAGCTGGCTTGCCTGCGATGAAGGCGACTCGGTATTAAATTCATCTGCCCATGAAAAAGCCCCGAACCAGTCGGGGCTTTTTCATGCGTTCAAGCTACAGGTCTTACTTGCCCTGCCAGCGTTTCAGCACCAGGGTGGCGTTGGTGCCACCGAAGCCGAAGCTGTTGCTCATCACGGTGTCGATCTTGGCGTTTTCTTCGGTCTTGAGCTTGATCGGCATATCAGCAACGGCTGGGTCCAGCTCGTCGATGTTGGCCGAACCGGCGATGAAGTTGCCTTCCATCATCAGCAGGCAGTAGATCGCTTCGTGAACGCCGGCGGCGCCCAGGGAGTGACCCGACAGGCTCTTGGTGGAGCTGATGGCCGGTGCCTTGTCGCCGAAGACCGCACGAACACCTTCCATTTCCTTGGCGTCGCCGACCGGGGTCGAGGTGCCGTGGGTGTTCAGGTAGTCGATTGGGGTGTCGACGGTGGACATGGCCATCTGCATGCAGCGGATGGCGCCTTCGCCGCTTGGAGCAACCATGTCGTAGCCATCGGAAGTGGCGCCGTAGCCGACGATTTCCGCGTAGATCTTGGCGCCACGGGCCAGAGCGTGTTCCAGCTCCTCGACCACCACCATGCCGCCACCGCCGGCGATGACGAAACCGTCACGCTTGGCGTCGTAGGCGCGGGAGGCCTTTTCCGGGGTTTCGTTGTACTGGGTGGACAGCGCGCCCATGGCGTCGAACAGGAACGACTGGCTCCAATGCTCTTCTTCACCGCCGCCGGCGAACACGATGTCCTGTTTGCCCAGCTGGATCTGCTCGACGGCAGTACCGATGCAGTGAGCACTGGTGGCGCACGCGGACGAGATCGAGTAGTTAACGCCCTTGATCTGGAACGGCGTGGCCAGACAGGCCGAAACGGTGCTGCCCATGGTCCGGGTGACACGGTACGGGCCGACGCGCTTCACGCCTTTTTCGCGCAGGATGTCCAGCGCTTCCATCTGGTTCAGGGTCGACGCGCCGCCGGAGCCGGCGATCAGGCCGGTGCGTACGTTCGAGACCTGGTCATCGGTCAGGCCGGAGTCGGCGATCGCGTCTTTCATCGCCAGGTAAGCGTAGGCGGCAGCGTGGCCGACGAAGCGGAAGATCTTGCGATCGATCAATTCTTCGAGGGGCAGGTCGATGGAGCCGGAAACCTGGCTACGCAGACCCATTTCGGCATATTCCGGGTTGAAGCGGATGCCAGGGCGACTTGCACGCAGGTTAGCGGTGACGGTCTCTTTGTCATTGCCCAGGCAAGAAACGATGCCCAGACCAGTGATAACGACGCGGCGCATGCGGATAACCCTTAAAAGTTGTCAGTGGAAGTGAAGACGCCGACCCGAAGGCCTTCGGCGGTATAGATTTCGCGACCGTCGACGCTCACCGAACCATCGGCAATGGCCAGGTTCAGCTTGCCCTTGAGGACGCGCTTGATCTGAATGTTGTAGGTGACTTTCTTGGCGGTCGGCAGGACCTGGCCGAAGAACTTCACTTCGCCCGAACCCAGGGCACGGCCACGGCCCGGCAAGCCTTGCCAGCCGAGGAAGAAACCGACCAGTTGCCACATGGCGTCGAGGCCCAGGCAGCCCGGCATCACAGGGTCGCCTTCGAAGTGGCAGGCGAAGAACCACAGGTCCGGGGTGATATCCAGCTCGGCGACCAATTCACCTTTGCCGTACTTGCCACCCTCTTCGCTGATATGGGTGATGCGATCCACCATCAGCATGTTCGGGGCGGGCAGTTGCGCGTTACCTGGGCCGAACAGCTCACCGCGACTGCAGCGCAGCAGGTCTTCCCGGGTAAAGGCGTTTTGTTTGGTCATGCGAGCTCCTCAATAATCCCATGCGGCAGGGTAGGGCAAATCTTCCCGAACCGACTGAAGCGTTACGCCTCATGCCGGCAGCCTACACATAGACTATTGCGTTGTAGTGAAAGTCACAGCGTCAAGGCACTGAATGTACACTTGTTCACTGAAATTTTAAACCGGGCCTGTTTATCAGCCCGTACGGGTGCCTAAGACTGCCGCACTTTCGTCGTTCACGCCAGTCGGAGTTGGCTGATGGCGTGGCGCTATTGCAGCCAACGCTGCAGGATTTGCTGCAAATCCGTGCGTTTGAACGGCTTGGCCAGGTAATCGTTCATGCCTGCTGCCAGGCAGGCTTCACGGTCGCCCTGCAAGGCGTTGGCGGTAAGGGCGATGATCGGCAGGTCGGCGCAGCCCGGCAACTGGCGAATCTGGCGGGTGGCCTCATAACCGTCGATTACCGGCAAGCGGCAATCCATCAGGATTGCGGTGAAAATCAGGCTCTCGGCACTGCGCACAGCTTCGGCGCCGTCGGTGGCCAGGCTCACCTCGAACCCCAGACTGCGCAGCATGGCTTCGACGACGGTGCGGTTGACCGGGTTGTCTTCCACCAGCAATACGTGGCGCCCGTCCCCCGCACTGTCTTTGCCTTCGGCGTCGTCGGCGAGCGCCGGCAGGGTCTGCTGATCGATGGCCAGGGGGATTTCCAGGGTAAACACCGAGCCACGACCTTCTTCGCTCTGGGCGCGCAAGGTACCGCCCATGCGTTCGGCCAGCGTGCGGGCAATGGGCAGGCCCAGGCCGGTGCCGCCGTAACGTCTTGAAATGGAACTGTCGGCCTGCTGGAACGCATCGAACATCAATTCCAGGCGTTCGGCGGAAATCCCGATGCCGCTGTCGCGCACGGTGCAGGTAAACCACACCAGTTCGTGGTCCAGGGTCTGCCAGTGGGGCTCGACCGTGACGGAGCCCTGTTCGGTGAACTTCAGCGCGTTGCCGATCAGGTTCACCAGAATCTGCCGGATGCGCGTGGGGTCGCCCTGCACACGCAGGGCGTCCATGCCCGACGGAATCGACAGTTTCAGGCTCAGGCCGCGTTGCTGGGCGCTGTGCTGGAAGGCCTGGGCGCAACTGCTGATCAGCTCCGCGAGGTTGAACGGGATATGTTCAAGTTCCAGGGCGGCGCGTTCGATGCGCGAGAAGTCGAGGATATCGTTGATGACCTTGAGCAGATGTTCGGTGGACTCCGAGGCCAGCGCCGCGTACTCGGTCTGCTCGTCGGTCATCTCGGTGGTTTCCAGCAATTGCAGCATGCCCAGCACGCCGTTCATCGGCGTACGCAGCTCGTGGCTCATCATCGCCAGGAAGTCCGACTTGGCGTTGTTGGCGCGTTCGGCCTCTTCACGGGTCTGGATCAATTGCGCCATGGCCTGGTGCTGTTCGCGACTGGCTTGATTGAGGCCTTCGGCAAGGTTGTTGATATGCCGCGACAGGTCCCCCAGTTCCGAATCGTCCACGATCGGCAGCGGCGTTTTGTACTCACCCTGCTGGATGGCCTTCACCGCATGGCCCATGGCGCTGATCGGTTGCGACAGGCTGGCCGCCAGCCGCCGCGCCAGCAGGAAGGCAAACAGCAGCGCGAACAAGGCCAGGATGCCGGCTTTGAACAGGATTTCCTGCTGGCGCTGGCTGAACGCATCGTTGGACATGCCCACGATCACACGGCCCAGATAATCGGCACGGGGCGCTTTGGGTTCGTTGAGGTTGTCCTGGAAGAAGTCGTTGCCCAGCTGGATATGCTGCAAGCGGATCGGTGCCTGGAACACTTTTACCGACAGCGAACGGTCGTGTCGCTCCGACGGCTGTTCCACGTACACCAGGATGTTCTCGGTGCTGTCCTGGATTTCCAGGAAGCGCACGTGGGGCGTGGCCAGCGTGGCACGCAGCAAACTGTCGAGCACATCATTGTTGCCGGAGATCACACCGTACTCGGTGGCGGGGGCCAGTTGGTTGGCGATCAGTTGGCCAGTGTGGTCCAGTTCCTGGCGCAGGTCCTGGATCCGCACGAAGGTGAAGAAGCTGATCAACAGCAACGTCAGCAACAGCGCAGGGCCCAGCGTGATGAGCTGGGTCCGGGTGTTGATGTCCCAACGACGACGCAAGGTCATGGGCGTTTTTCTCCTTCGGCCAATCGGCTGGCGACGCTGGCTTCGTCCACCTGTTCGATCCCCAGTGAGCGTGCAACCTGCGGGTTGCCCACGACTTTGAAGTCTTGCGGGTACAGCGAGCGCGGCCAGTTGGCGGGCGAGTGGTCCAGCAGGCGGTCAAGCACTGCCAGCCAGTCGGCCTGGTCGCTGTAGGTACTGGCCAGGCTGCCGGCGCGCACGAACCCGGCGTTCGGCCCCACCAGCGGCAATTGCTGGGCGTAGCTGCTCAGCAACAGGTTCTTCGCGGTTTTCGGGTTGTACAACTGCGGGTCATCGAGACCGAGCAGTACGTCACTGTTCCTGAACAGGGTTTGCAGCGGGCGGCTGTCACCGATGTTGTCCCAGCGCTGCGGCACTATTTCCAGGCCCAGAGGGGAGGCATGCTGGCGCAGTTCGGGCAGCAGGAACTCACTGTCGGCCCCGTACAGCACGCCGATGCGCCGCGCCTGGGGCAGGATGCTGGCGATCAGTCGCAACTGCCGATCCAGCGGCGGATCGCTCCATAACAGGCTGATGTGGGCGCGCGACGTGGTGCCGAGGCGTTGATGGGCTTGCAGACGGCTGATGCGCAGCACCAGCGTCGGCGGGCCCTGGATGTCCTGCAAGCGCCAGTCGAGGCCGGGCAGGTCCAGCAGGATCAGGCGCGTACCGCTCGGTAACTGATTCGGCGCCGGCAGATCCTTGAGGGCAGTGAAGGTCACGCGGTCTTCGGGGCGCTGCCGGGCCAGCGCTTGCGTGAAGGTCTGCACGCCGGCGCTGTCTTCGGCGGCGGTCAGCAGGATTTCGGCGCTCCATGCCGGTGCCGCCAACCACAGGCAGGCCAGCACGCACATACGGCGCCAGAGCCGGTAGTTGAAGAAGAAGGTCATCCGTGACAAATCGCCCATGTCAGAACTCTAACTCCGCGCTGAAGTAGAGGACGTGGCGATGGTCGTAGTTGTTGTCGGCCCAGGTGGTCGGCTGGTTGTCGAGGCGTTCTTGCAGCATGCCGGCCAGCTCCACGTTGGCTTTGCCCAGGGCAATGCGCTTGGCCACCCGCAGGTCGACCCGTTCGAAGCGATATTCGTTGAGTGCGTCGTCGCCATAGTAGAACAGTGCACTGGACCAGCCCTGGCCCCATTCGCGCAGCCAGCCGGCCGAACCACTGTTGCGGGCTGTCTGGGCCTTGTCCAGCGGATTGGTGGAGGAGGCGTCGACGTAAGCATAGGTCAGCCGCAGGCGGTCGGCGTTGCTCATGCGCCAGTCGAACTGCGATTCGGCGCCGGTGAAGCGTGCGCTGTTGGCGTTGCTGGCGATGTACTGGTTATTGCGCAGGGGCGAACTGATCATGTCGGTGATTTCGTCATAGAACAGCTTGACGTCCATGTTCAGCCCGATGTCGGCGAAAAAGCCGTTGTAGCCCAGTTCCCGCGAGCGCATCAGTTCTTTGTCGAGGTTGCCCGGGCCACGGGTCTTCACGAAGTATTGCCCGCTGGTCTGCCCGAAAGCCGGCGAGCTGAGGTTGGTGACGCGGTAGCTCCAGTTGACGTTGTTTTCGAACATGTCCGGTGAGCGGATCGCTTCGGAGTACACCGCGCGCAGGCCATGGCGCGGGTTGATCAGGTAGTTGACCGCCACCCGTGGCGTCAGCGAGTTGCCGCTCAGGTAGGTGTCTTCGTACATGGCGCCGCCTTGCAGCAGCCAGTGTTCGGTGGCACGCCATTCCAGCTGGCCGAACAGGCGCCAGGTGGTGTCGTCGAGGGTGCCGTTGAAGTAGGTATCGGAGTCTGCACGGTCGTAGCGGTAGTTCATGCCACTGACCAGGCGCAGGCTGTCGGACAGGCTGAGGGTGTCCTGAATCTCAAGGTCGTAGCGGCTTTCGCGGGTGCTTTGGTCGATATCGCCACACACGCTTTGGCTGGCACCGTCGCGCCATTGCTGCAGCACCTGGTTGGCCAGTGCCTGCTCGGCGGCGCTGCCCGGGGGCGCGGAGCCCTGGCTGTAAGTGTCCATATGCCGGGCGAGCAGTTCGGCGTAGTTGGGGTTGAGCTGCCACAACTGGGTCAGTTCCGGGCTGAACGAGACCTTGGCGTCGCAGGCCTTCCAGATCTGCCGGCGGTCCCACTGTTGCGCCGAGCCCTGGATATACAGGCTGTGTTCGGGATTGAAATCGAAGTTCCAGCGCAGGGACGCGGCGTAGTCCTTGGCGGTGACGTCGGAATTGTTACCGCCTTCGGTAATGCCGGCGAATACCGGCGCGTAGGTATACGGACGTTGATTGGTCCCTTCCTTGGCGTTCAGTTGCCAGTCGATGCTTTGCTGCGCATTCAGGGTCTGGCTGACGGCCAGGCTGAAACGGCTGAGACGGCGGCTGTCACGGCGGTCGGCGCCGATGGCATCGCTGTCGAAACCATCGTCCTGCTGGCCCGAGAGGGACAGGCGCAGATCGCCGGTGTCCCAGCCCATGCCCTGGCTGGCGTAGAAGTCATTGATGCCGCGTTCGCCTCGGGTCACCTTGACCCGAGTGCCCTGGCTGTTGGCCGGCGAGCGCGTGAGGATATTCACCACCGCCATCAGCGCGTTGGCGCCGTAGCTGACGGTGTTGGGGCCACGGAACACTTCGATGCGTTCGATATCCTCCATGGCCACCGGGATGTCGCTCCAGTCCACCGTGGCCAGGCCTGCGCGGTACACCGAGCGACCGTCGATCAGCACCTGCATGCGGCGTGCGTCGCTGGCGCTGGTGCCATGGTAGTTCACCGCCGCCTGGTTGCCGGTGGTGTAGCCGACCATCATGCCGGGGACCAGGCGCAGCAATTCGCTGATGTCCCGCGCACCGCTGGCCTTGATCAGCTCGCTGTCGATCACGGTCATGCTGCCGGGCACGGCGGCGGCCGATTGCTTGAGGCGCGTGGCGGTCAAGACCTGGGGCAGCGGCTGGCTGTCGAGGAACAAGTCGTCGGCCAGTGCAGGCAGGCTGCCGAACGGCATGCCCAGCAGCATCAACCACAGCGACGAACGGGGAGGAGGGCCCAAATACACGGAACGGCCTTGATGATGACGGATAGCCGCCCATGTTAACCGAGGCGGGGCCATTTGCCAGTCGTCGCCCTCGCAATTACTTCATACAGGCATGGCATTTTCCGACAAGCGTCACAGGGGCTGGCCGCCAGCGGGTCGCCCCGTATAATGCCGCCATTGCCACTGGTATGGATTAACGGATTGCATATGACTGAACAGCGCCCTATTGCGGTCCTGGGAGGCGGAAGTTTTGGTACCGCCGTGGCTAACCTGCTGGCTGAAAATGGCCATTCGGTGCGCCAGTGGATGCGTGATCCCGAACAGGCCGAGGCCATCCGGGTGCACCGCGAAAATCCCCGTTATCTCAAGGGCATCAAGGTTCACCCGGCGGTCGAGCCGGTCACCGACCTGTTGACCACCCTGACCGATTGCGACCTGTGCTTCGTCGCGTTGCCCTCCAGCGCCTTGCGTTCGGTACTGGCCCCCCATGCCGAGCGGCTGGCGGGTAAGCTGCTGGTCAGCCTGACCAAGGGGATCGAGGCGCAAACCTTCAAGCTGATGAGCGAAATTCTCGAGGAAATCGCCCCGCGCGCGCGTATCGGCGTGCTGTCCGGGCCGAACCTGGCACGGGAAGTGGCCGAGCACGCGCTCACGGCGACCGTGGTGGCCAGTGAAGACGAGGACCTGTGCGAGCGCGTCCAGGCGGTGTTGCATGGCCGTACCTTCCGCGTCTACGCCAGCGCCGATCGCTTTGGTGTCGAGCTGGGCGGTGCGCTGAAAAACGTTTACGCGATCATTGCCGGCATGGCGGTGGCGCTGGGCATGGGCGAAAACACCAAGAGCATGCTGATCACCCGTGCGCTGGCGGAAATGACCCGCTTCGCGGTGAACCAGGGCGCCAACCCGATGACGTTCCTGGGGCTGGCGGGTGTGGGCGATCTGATCGTCACCTGTTCGTCGCCGAAGAGTCGCAACTATCAAGTCGGCTTTGCCCTCGGCCAGGGCTTGAGCCTGGAGGACGCAGTGACGCGGCTGGGCGAAGTGGCCGAAGGCGTCAACACCCTCAAGGTCTTGAAGGCCAAGGCTCAGGAGGTGGGGGTGTACATGCCGCTGGTCGCCGGGTTGCATGCGATCCTGTTTGAAGGGCGCACTCTCAACCAGGTCATCGAGTTGCTGATGCGCGCCGAGCCGAAAACCGACGTCGACTTTATTTCCACCAGCGGTTTCAACTGAGGAACGCGCCATGAATGATCCGAAAACAGCTCCCCAATACGAGTCCATTGTCTTGCGCATCCTGTGGATGCTGGTGTTTGCCCTGGTGTGGCAGGTTGCGCAGTTCCTGCTCGGTGCACTGGTAGTGGTGCAACTGATTTACCGCCTGGTCTACGGCGCGCCGAACCTGGGCCTGATGAACTTCGGTGACAGCCTCAGCCAGTTCCTCGCGCAGATCGGCCGCTTCGGCAGCTTCCACACCGAGCAGAAGCCCTGGCCGTTCGCGGATTGGCCGACGCCACGCGCACCCGAGGGCGAAGCGGCGCACAGCGTGCCACCAGCGCCGCACCCGGCGCGCGACGAAGAGCCGAAACTGTGAAACTGTGGATTCTTCGCCACGGTGAGGCCGAAGGCCACGCGCGCACCGACGCCGAGCGCAACCTCACCGAGCATGGTCGCGCCGAAGTGCTGCGCAGTGCGGCGCACCTGGTCGGCCAGCCGCTCAGCGCCATCATCGCCAGTCCGTACGTGCGTGCGCAGCAGACTGCGCAGCTGGTGCGCGAAGCCCTGGGCTTCGCGGCGGATATTCGTACGGTGCCGTGGCTGACCCCCGACGGGTATCCGCATCAGGTACTGGAGCAGCTCGACACGGATGACAATGTGCTGCTGGTCAGCCATCAGCCGCTGGTCGGCAGCTTGATCAGCTTCCTGCAACACGGCCATCAGCGCCAGCCGCAGCCGATGCACACCGCCAGCCTGGCCGAACTGGAAGGGGATTTCCCGCTGGCGGGGCTGATGACGCTGGTGAGTGTGAAGAATCCGTAGGAACGATCACCGCTTTGTGTGTGCTATATAGTCAACCGAGCAAGTGCTTGGTTGGCTATCTTCGGATCACACAGGAGCGCGTTCCATGTCTGTCGCTTTTCGTTTGCCGTTGCAGGTCTTCTTCGAACGTGAGGCGCGCCACCCGCGCCAACCTTTCCTGGTGCAGCCTGTGGGCGGCGGCGAAGTACAGACCCTGTCCTGGGGGGATGTCGGTCACCAGGCCCGTTGCGCGGCGCACTGGCTGCGCGCCAGGGAACTGCCACCCGGGTCGCACATTGCCCTGATCTCGAAAAACTGTGCGCACTGGATCATCGCCGACCTGGCGATCTGGATGGCCGGGCATGTCTCGGTACCGCTGTACCCCAACCTCACCGCCGACTCCGTGGCCCATGTGCTCAAGCACTCCGAAGCGGCGCTGGCGTTTATCGGCAAGCTCGATGATTGGCCCGCCATGGCGCCGGGCGTACCGGCGGGCGTGACCACCATCAGTCTGCCGCTGTGCCCCTCGGGGGATTTCGCTGTGCGCTGGGTCGACCTGCAAGGCTGTTCGCCGATTCGCGATGACCCGGCGCCCGCACCTTCCGACCTGGCCACGATCATCTACACCTCCGGCACCACCGGCCTGCCCAAAGGCGTGATGCACAGTTTCGGCGCCCTGGGGTTTGCCGCCACACGGGGCACCGAACTGTTCGGTCTGGGGGAGGGTGACCGGTTGCTGTCGTACCTGCCGCTGTGTCACGTGGCGGAGCGAATGTTCGTCGAGATGGCGGCAATCTACACCGGGCAGACGGTGTTTTTCGCTGAAAGCCTCGATACCTTTCTGACCGACCTGCGCCGCGCGCGGCCCACTGCATTGTTCGGCGTGCCGCGTATCTGGACCAAATTTCAAGTGGGCGTCTACGCCAAAATCCCGGAAAAGCGCCTGGATACCTTGTTGCGCCTGCCCTTTATCGGCAAGCGCGTGGGCCACAAGGTGCTTGCAGGGCTGGGACTGGACGCGTTGCGTATCGCACTGTCCGGCGCGGCGCCGGTGCCCGAAGCGTTGTTGCGCTGGTACCAACGCCTGGGTTTGGACGTGCTTGAGGTGTATGGCATGACCGAGAGCTGCGGCTACTCCCATGTGTGTCGGCCCGGGCAACAGAAAATCGGCTGGATCGGCCTGCCGTGTCCGGACGTCGAAGTGCGCATCGATCCCGACGGGGAAGTACAGGTACGCAGCGGTGCGACCATGCTCGGCTACTTCAAGGATCCGCAGAAAACCGCCGAGACCCTGACCCCGGATGGCTTCCTGCGCACCGGCGACAAGGGCGAGCAGGACCTCGACGGGCATCTGCGCCTGACCGGACGCCTCAAGGAAATCTTCAAGACCAGCAAGGGCAAATACGTGGCGCCGGCACCGATTGAAAACCGCCTTGCCGAACATGCGTGTATCGAGCAGGTGTGCGTGGTGGGCGATGGCCTGACGGCCCCGATGGGGTTGTGCGTGCTGTCGACGGCAGGTGACGACCGGCAAGCCTTGCACGCCAGCCTCGAGCGCTGGCTGGAACAGGTCAACCAGACGCTGGATAAACACGAGCGCCTGCGCCAACTGGTGGTGGTGAAGGACAACTGGGCGGTGGAAAACGGTTTCCTGACCCCAACGCTGAAGATCAAGCGCAACGTCATCGAATCGACCTACGGTGCACAATTGCAGGTATGGAACGAGCGTTCCGAAACCATTCTGTGGCAGGATTAGGGTCATCATAAAACCAACAAGGACAATGGCATGAGCCTGTGGCGTACCCAACCGAATATCGAGCAACTCAACGCGATGCAGAAAAACACCATCGGTGAACTGCTGGACATTCGCTTTGAAAGCTTCGACGACGAGTCCCTGACCGCCAGCATGGTGGTCGACCATCGCACCCATCAACCCTATGGTTTGCTGCATGGCGGCGCCTCGGTGGTCCTGGCCGAAAGCCTGGGCTCCATGGCCGCGTACCTGTGCATCGATACCAGCAAGTTCTATTGCGTCGGTCTTGAGATCAACGCCAACCACCTGCGCGGCGTGCGCAGCGGACGTGTGACGGCGGTGGCCAGGCCGGTGCATATCGGGCGTACCACGCACGTCTGGGACATTCGCCTCACCACTGACGAGGGCAAGAGCAATTGCGTGTCGCGGCTGACCGTCGCCGTGGTGCCCCTCGGCGAAACTCCGCCGGCGCGATAGGCGTGGCGTGAGTGTCATCATTCCTGGCAGTTACAGTCATTGCTGTGGCGGCCAGGGCTGGGGACAATCGACTTCTGTTTTCGTGAATGGATCCGGTATGTCGCAGCACGTGTTTTTCGCCCACGCCAATGGCTTCCCCTCGGCCACCTACGGCAAGCTGTTTGCCGCCCTGGCCCCGGAATATGCGGTGGCGCATCTGCCGCAGCATGGCCATGACCCCCGGTTTCCGGTGGACGACAACTGGCAGAACCTGGTGGATGAACTGATCCATCATCTGGAGCAACAACCGGAACCTGTGTGGGGCGTGGGGCATTCCCTGGGCGGGGTGCTGCACCTGCATGCGGCCATGCGCTGCCCGCAGTTGTATCGTGGCGTGGTCATGCTCGATTCACCGGTGTTGACCCGTGCCGACCGCTGGGTGATCCGCGCCGCCAAGCGCTTTGGCTTCATCGACCGCCTGACCCCGGCGGGCCGCACCCTGGGCCGCCGCGAAGAGTTCACTGACCTTGAGGCCGCGCGCAGTTATTTCGCCGGCAAGACGCTGTTTCGCGGCTTCGATCCGGAATGCTTCGACGCCTACCTGCAACACGGCCTGCACCAGGTGGGCGATCGCCTGCGGTTGCGCTTCGATCCGGCGACCGAGATCAGCATCTACCGGGGCGTACCCCATACCAGCCCTGGCCAGGTGCGCCAGTTGAAAGTACCGCTGGCGGTGGTGCGCGGCCGGCAGAGCCGGGTGGTGATGCGTCACCACGCCAGCGGCGTCGGGCGCCTGCCCATGGGCGAAATGCTCACCATGCCCGGTGGCCATATGTTCCCGCTCGAACGCCCCCAGGACACCGCGACCTTGATCAAAAACCTGTTCTCCCGCTGGGAAGCCCGCGAGCGCGATTGCGCATGAGCACGCCCGTCGAAGAAGTGCGCCTGAGCCTGCCCCATATCGAATTGGCCGCCCACCTGTTCGGCCCTGAAGATGGCTTGCCGGTGATTGCGTTGCATGGCTGGCTGGACAACGCCAACAGCTTCGCGCGACTGGCGCCGAAGCTTGAGGGGTTGCGTATCGTCGCGCTGGACATGGCCGGGCACGGGCATTCGGCGCATCGCCCGGTGGGGGCGGGTTATGCCCTGTGGGATTACGTGTTCGACGTGCTGCAAGTCGCTGAGCAGCTTGGCTGGAAACGTTTTGCATTACTTGGCCACTCCCTGGGCGCCATCGTTTCCCTGGTGCTGGCCGGCGCCCTGCCGGAGCGGGTGACGCACCTGGGATTGATCGACGGCGTGATACCGCCGACGGCCAGCGGTGAGAACGCTGCCGAACGCCTGGGCATGGCGCTGCAGGCGCAATTGAACCTGCAGGACAAACGCAAGCCGGTCTACGGCACCCTGGACCGGGCGGTTGAAGCGCGGATGAAAGGCGTGGTGGCCGTCAGCCGTGAAGCGGCGGAACTGTTGGCCCAGCGTGGTTTGATGCCCGTGCCGGGCGGGTATACCTGGCGCAGCGACAGTCGCCTGACCCTGGCTTCGCCGATGCGTCTGACCGACGAACAGGCCATGGCCTTCGTGCGGCGGGTGGCGTGCCCGGCGCAGTTGGTCGTCGCGGCGGACGGCATGCTGGCGAAACATTCCGAATTGCTTTCCCAGCTACCCTTTGCGGTGAACACGCTGCCAGGCGGCCATCATCTACACCTGAATGATGAGTCCGGCGCGGTCCTTGTTGCAGACTGTTTCAATCGGTTCTTCTCCACGCCTTGACTTGGCGGGGTCAACTGCCGAGGCTGGGCGGATTGAAAGGGAGTCAACCATGAAGCATCTCAACACCGCTGTGCGCTCCGATGGCCAGGGTTCATGTATCCGATGAGCCTGCGTAAAGGAAGTTTCCGTGCCTTCGGGCTGTGCTGTTTCTTCAGCCCTCTGGTGTTCGCCGCCGACGTCCCGGGCAGCCGGGACCTGCCTGCCGTGGCCCGTCAGGTCGATTCGCAGATCGTCGACTACCGTCCCGCCGAAGCGAGGGAGCGCATCTACCCCATGGGCGCCATCCGCAAGATCAGCGGCCAGTTGCGCTACGAAGGACAGGCCACCGCCCGAGGCCAAACCACCGCCATCACCTATGAGCTGCCGGCCGAACACACCTCGAGCACGGCATTTACCGCCACGCGCGAAGCGTTGCAGGCCCAGGGCGCGCAACTGTTGTTCTGGTGCCAGGCCCGCGATTGCGGCGAAAGCAGCCTGTGGGCCAATGAAGTGTTCGGCAACGCCAAGCTGGTAGGCGCCGATGGTCAGCAGGAATACCTGCTGTTGCGCCTGGCTGCGCCGCAGGACAACTCCCTGATCGCGCTGTACGGCATCACCCGGGGCAACCGTCGCGCTTATCTGCATGTTGAACAACTGGACGCCAGCGCGCCGCTGGGTGATCTGCTCCCCACTTCAGCGACGTTGCTGCGAGAGCTGAAAAGCACCGGGGAGTTGGACTTCCCTGCGCTGGGTGGCGAACCCGACACCACCTGGCTGACGCTGATCTCCCGTGGCCTGAACCTGGATGCGACGCTGCGGGTCAGTCTGACCGGCCCCAATGCCGAAGTCTGGCGCCAGGGCCTGATCGACAGCGGCGTGCGTGCCGCACGCATGGAAACCGGCAGCGGCGATGCCAAGGGCCTGCACCTGCATCTGATACGCTAGGCATCATCGGGCGAACGGACCTGCGCCGTTCGCCTAAGCTGCTTTCTACTGTCTGCCTCTCGAGATACCCGATGCTCAATAATGATCGCCTGCTGGTGCAAATCCTGCTGTTGGTGCTGTTCGGCGCCAGTTTCTGGGTCATGGCGCCGTTCTGGTCGGCGCTGTTCTGGGGCGCGGTGCTGGCGTTTGCCAGTTGGCCGTTGATGCGCCTGCTCACGCGCTCGCTGGGCGGTCGGGAATCCCTTGCGGCCGGCATCCTGACCCTGGGCTGGATGTTGCTGGTGGCGGTGCCGCTGGTATGGCTGGGCTTCAATCTGGCTGACCATGTGCGGGATGCCGTGGGCCTGATCAAGGATATCCAGGTCGATGGCCTGCCGGCGGCGCCCACCTGGCTGGGATCGATTCCGTTTGTCGGTGAACGACTGGTCGCCATGTGGGACAGCATTGACCAGCAGGGCGCAGCGCTGATGGTCAGCATCAAGCCGTACCTGGGGCAGGTGGGTAACTGGCTGCTGGCGCGCAGCGCGCAGATTGGCGGCGGGATCCTCGAACTGACCTTGAGTCTGGTGTTCGTGTTCTTCTTCTATCGCGACGGGCCACGGCTGGCGATGTTCGTGCATCGCCTGCTGGAGCGCTTGATTGGCGAACGTGCCGGTTATTACATCGAACTGGTGGCCGGCACCGTGCAACGGGTGGTCAACGGTGTGATCGGCACCGCCGCCGCCCAGGCCCTGCTGGCGCTGATCGGTTTCCTGATCGCCGGCGTGCCTGGTGCGCTGGTGCTGGGGATCGCCACCTTCCTGCTCAGCCTGATCCCCATGGGGCCGCCGTTGGTGTGGATCCCCGCTACGGCCTGGCTGGTCTGGAAGGGTGACTACACCTACGCGGTATTCCTCGGCGTATGGGGCACCTTCATCATCAGCGGCGTTGACAACGTGCTCAAGCCGTACCTGATCAGCCGAGGTGGCAACCTGCCGCTGGTGATCGTATTGCTGGGGGTCTTCGGCGGGTTGATCGCCTTCGGGTTCATTGGCCTGTTTATCGGCCCGACCTTATTGGCCGTGGCCTACAGCCTGTTGATGGACTGGAGTGCGACCCAGGCCCAGGGGCGTCGCGGCGACAAAACCCTTTAAGCCCTGGGCAGCCACATCACGGCGGTCAGGCCGCCGCCCGGGGTTTCCTCCAGGCTCAGGCGTCCGCCGAGGCGTTCGACGGCTTCCCGTGAAATCGTCATGCCCAGGCCTACGCCACCGGAATTGCGGTTGCGCGAGCCTTCCAGGCGAAAGAACGGTTCGAACACCGCCTCACGTTTGTCCGGCGCAATGCCGGGGCCGTGGTCGATCACGCGGATGACCAGCGCGTCGCGGCTGTCTTCCAGTTCCACACGCGCCGTACCGGCGTACCGCAAGGCATTGTCGATCAGGTTGTTCAGGCAGGAGCGCAGGGCCATCGGTTGCACCTGCAACGGTGCGCAACTGCCGTAAAACTGCACATCGGAGCCCTGATCCTGGGCGTTCTCGCTCATGGACTCCACCAGCGCCTGCACGTCCAGCCAGTGGCGGGTTTCGCTGGTGCGCTGTTCGTGCAGGTAGCTCAAGGTGGCGTCGAGCATGTCGATCATGTCGTCCAGGTCCTGGCGCATCTGACTCTGTAACTTGCTGTCGTCGATCTGCTCCAGACGCAGCTTGAGGCGCGACAGCGGCGTGCGCAGGTCATGGGACACCGCGCCCAGCATGCGTGCGCGCTGGCTCACCTGCTCGCGGATGCGCTTTTGCATCAGGTTGAAGGTCGATGCGGCTTGTTGTGCCTCACGTGGCCCGGACTCGTTGAGGGGCGGGCTGTCCAGGTCGAGGCTCAGGCGCTCGGCGGCTTCGCTCAGGCGCTGGATCGGCCGGCTCAGCAGCTTGGCCCCGTACCAGGCGGCGATGATCAGGGAGATGAACTGGAACGTCAGCGGCACCACCGGCCCGCCAAACCAGGGGCGGCGGTGTTTTCGGTGCAGCGGCTTGAGCGTGCCGTCCTCTTGTTGCACGAACATTTGGCCCACGGGAGGGGGCGGCGGGCCGTAGAGGTGAAACCAGAAAATCCCCAGTCCATGGGCCAGCACGATGGCTACCAGCAATACGCCGAACAGCCGTCCGAACAGCGTATTGAAGGGCGCGCGCATCAGCCGATGTCTCGGGCGTCGAACAGGTAGCCTTCGCCGCGCACGGTCTTGATCAATTGCGGTGCCTTCGGGTCATCCCCCAGTTTCTGGCGCAGGCGCGAGACCAGCAGGTCGATGCTGCGATCAAAGGCTTCGATGGAACGGCCACGGGCGGCGTCCAGCAACTGCTCGCGACTCAACACCCGGCGCGGACGTTCGATGAATACCCACAGCAGGCGAAACTCGGCGTTGGACAACGGCACCACCAGCCCATCGTCGGCGACCAGTTGGCGCAGCACACTGTTGAGCCGCCAGTTGTCGAAACGAATGTTGGCGCGCTGTTCGGTGCGGTCATCCCGCACGCGGCGCAGGATGGTCTGGATGCGTGCCACCAGCTCGCGTGGCTCGAACGGCTTGGCCATGTAGTCGTCGGCGCCCAGCTCCAGGCCGATGATGCGGTCGGTGGGTTCGCAGCGGGCGGTGAGCATCAGGATCGGGATGTCCGATTCGTTGCGCAACCAGCGGCACAGCGACAGGCCGTCTTCGCCGGGCAGCATCAGGTCGAGCACCACCACGTCGAAGGTTTCGGCCTGCATGGCCTGGCGCATGGCCGCACCGTCGGTCACGCCCGTGGCGAGGATATTGAAGCGCGCCAGGTAATCGATCAGCAACTCGCGGATCGGCACATCGTCATCGACGATCAGCGCACGGGTGTTCCAACGCTTGTCATCGGCGATCACCGCGCTTTTTGGCTCGTCGTTCACAGGGACGGAAGGGGTATGCATAGTGCGATCATCTGCCGGGGGTGATGTCCAGCATAGGCGTCCAGCCCCATGGCTGGAAGTGCTGGACAATGGGTCGTGCGTGCGAGGCTAGCCGTAGGGCGTGTTGAGGGCATGTCGTGAATGTATCAGCTTTGAAATATTTAACCGTAACGCCCGCCGGGCAGCGGTTGACGAGTATTTACCGATCATCGGATCCCGCAATGGCGTCGCTTGCGCTACAATCCGCGCCGATTTGACTTGCCTGAGAGCCCATTCCAATGTCCGTTTGCCAGACGCCTATCATCGTCGCCCTGGATTACCCCACCCGTGACGCCGCACTGAAGCTGGCTGACCAGTTGGACCCCAAGCTTTGCCGGGTCAAGGTGGGCAAGGAACTGTTCACCAGTTGCGCCGCGGAAATCGTCGGCACCCTGCGTGACAAGGGCTTCGAGGTGTTCCTCGACCTGAAATTCCACGATATCCCCAACACCACCGCCATGGCGGTCAAGGCCGCCGCCGAAATGGGCGTGTGGATGGTCAACGTGCACTGCTCCGGTGGCCTGCGCATGATGGCGGCCTGCCGCGACGTGCTGGAACAGCGCAGCGGCCCGAAACCTTTGCTGATCGGCGTCACCGTGCTGACCAGCATGGAGCGTGAAGACCTGGCCGGCATCGGCCTGGACATCGAACCCCAGGAGCAGGTTTTGCGCCTGGCGGCCCTGGCGCAGAAGGCGGGGCTTGATGGCCTGGTCTGTTCGGCGCTGGAAGCCCAGGCCCTGAAGACCGCACACCCGTCGTTGCAACTGGTGACGCCGGGGATTCGCCCGGCGGGCAGCGCCCAGGATGACCAGCGCCGTATCCTGACTCCGCGCCAGGCACTGGATGCGGGCTCTGATTACCTGGTGATCGGTCGCCCGATCAGCCAGGCGGCGGACCCGGCCAAGGCGCTGGCGACAGTCGTCGCCGAAATCGCCTGATAGCTTGTCTGGCTCGTTCCCACGCTCTGCGTGGGAATGCCTTTTGTGACGCTCTGCGTCACGCGTTGAACGCCCACGCAAAGCCTGGGAACGATCGACTCAGTTGACCTTGAGTACGAGCTTCCCGAAGTTCTCCCCGTTGAACAGCTTCGCCAGGGTTTCCGGGAACGTCTCCAGCCCTTCCACGATATCTTCCTTGCTCTTGAGTTTGCCCTGCGCCATCCAGCCCGCCATTTCCTGCCCGGCGGCGGCGAAATTCGCGGCATGATCCATCACCACAAACCCTTCCATGCGCGCGCGGTTGACCAGCAATGACAAGTAGTTGGCCGGGCCTTTCACCGCGTCCTTGTTGTTGTACTGGCTGATCGCGCCACAGATCACCACGCGGGCTTTCAGCGCCAGGCGGCTCAGCACGGCGTCGAGAATCTCACCGCCCACGTTATCGAAATACACATCCACGCCCTTGGGGCACTCGCGCTTGAGCGCGGCGGGCACGTCTTCGCTCTTGTAATCAATGGCCGCGTCGAAGCCCAGTTCATCCACCAGGAACGTGCATTTATCGACCCCACCGGCAATCCCCACTACACGGCAGCCTTTAATCTTGGCGATCTGCCCGGCAATGCTGCCCACGGCCCCTGCGGCACCGGAAATCACCACGGTCTCGCCGGCTTTGGGCGCACCCGTGTCGAGCAGGGCGAAATAGGCAGTCATGCCAGTCATGCCCAGGGCCGACAGGTAGCGCGGTAGCGGTGCCAGTTTCGGATCGACTTTGTAGAAACCCCGAGGTTCGCCTAGGAAGTAATCCTGCACGCCCAGGGCACCATTCACGTAGTCCCCCACCGCGAATTCAGGGTTGCTCGAGGCAATCACCTGACCGACCCCCAGCGCGCGCATCACTTCACCAATCCCCACCGGTGGAATGTAGGACTTGCCCTCGTTCATCCAGCCACGCATGGCCGGGTCGAGGGACAGGTATTCGTTGCGCACCAGCACCTGCCCGTCCTGGGGCGTGCCCACCGGTACTTCCTGGTAGGTGAACGTCTCCCGCGTGGCCGCGCCGACAGGGCGTTTGGCAAGCAGGAACTGGCGATTGGTCTGGGCGGTCATGGCAACGACTCTTTGCTTGGAAATGAACTTTGATTGATAGACCCGGAACGGCCTCGGGGCAAGGTCCGCCAGGGAGGCGAATGCTCCTCGATAGGTGTGGCTGATAGTTGTCCAGGTGGTGTTATCACTGTGATTCATGCGGCCTCAACCGGCCTTTTGATAGTGCTGACGCATCCGTCGCAGCCTTGGCTAGACTCGGCCCACGGTTATTTCTTGCAGAGGACATCTCCCCATGAGCATGACGTTTTCCGGCCAGGTTGCCCTGGTGACCGGCGCCGCCGCCGGCATTGGCCGCGCCACGGCGCTGGCGTTCGCCGCGGAAGGTTTGAAAGTGGTGGTGGCCGACCTGGATGCTGCGGGCGGCGAGGCCACGGCTGCGCTGATCCAGCAGGGCGGTGGCGAAGCGCTGTTCGTGCGCTGCAACGTCACGCTGGAGGCGGATGTCCAGCAACTGATGGCGCAGACCATCGCGGCTTACGGTCGACTGGACTATGCCTTCAACAACGCCGGGATCGAGATCGAGAAAGGCAAGCTGGCAGACGGCACCCTGGATGAGTTCGACGCGATCATGGGGGTCAACGTCAAGGGCGTGTGGCTGTGCATGAAGCACCAATTGCCGTTGCTGTTGGCCCAGGGCGGCGGGGCCATCGTCAACACGGCGTCGGTCGCGGGGTTGGGCGCGGCGCCGAAGATGAGTATTTATGCGGCGTCCAAGCATGCGGTGATCGGTCTGACCAAGTCGGCGGCCATCGAATACGCGAAAAAGAAAATCCGCGTCAATGCGGTGTGCCCGGCGGTGATCGATACCGATATGTTCCGCCGCGCCTATGAAGCCGACCCACGCAAGGCCGAATTCGCAGCAGCCATGCACCCGGTGGGGCGCATCGGCAAGGTCGAGGAAATCGCCGGCGCGGTGTTGTACCTGTGCAGTGACGGTGCGGCGTTCACCACCGGTCAGGCCCTGGCGGTCGACGGTGGCGCCACCGCCATCTAGGACCTCTGGCAGCGCTCCACCCGAAAGCGGTTTGGAGCGCTGTGAGGTTTTTCCCAAGCTGGCAAAACGCCTTGGTCGAATGTGTATCAATAGGTAAATAATTCAATAAAATCAATAATTTAATAAAATGTGGCGGCCGGAAACGATGGGCTTCTGTGCTTAACTGCTGGGGTTGAATAACAGACAGTTGAAGTGAGTGGCGCATGGAATTAGGGATCGATCGGCAAGCCCCTGTACCGGTGGTGCAGCAAATCGTCAGTGCAATGACGGATTGGATTCGCACGAGTGGTGCCGAGCCCGGGACGCGCCTCCCGTCCATCCGGCAAGTGGCGCTTGACAACCTGCTCAGCCAGTCGAATGTGATCGAAGCGTTCGAGCGCATGGCAGCCCAAGGTTTGCTGGCTTCCAGGCAGGGGGCGGGTTTTGTTGTGGCGCAACCGCTCAAGCTCCCTGAACAGCATTGGTATGAGGGTGCCGAACAAGGCTGGGGGACTTTTACCGATAGCCCGCTGGGCGAGTTGAAGCTGGGATGTGGCTGGTTGCCGGAAGCCTGGCACGAGAGCGATGACATCAGTTACGCCATCCGGGAAGTCACCCGCACCGATACCGCCGGGCTGTTCAACTACAGCACCCCGTTGGGCCTGCCGGCGCTGCGCGAGCAATTGCTCAAGCGCCTGGCCCGCAATCAGGTGGCCACCAGCCTCGATTGCATTCTCACCACGGCCGGCGCCAGCCATGCACAGGACTTGCTCATCCGTACCTTGCTCAAGGCGGGTGACAAGGTCATTGTTGAAACACCGGGGTATGCCAACCTGTATCGACAACTGGCCTTTCACGGGGTCACGCTGCTGGAGCTGCCGCGCAGTTCCCGCGGGCCGGATATCTCGAGGTTGGAAACGCTGCTGCAGAGTCATCGTCCCAAATGCCTGTTCATCAATAGCCTGTACCACAACCCCACCGGGACCAGCCTGGGACGCGCGGCCGCCGAACGCATCATGCAACTGGCCCACCGGGACGATTTCCTGATCATCGAAGAGGACGTGTTCGGCGACTTGCAACATGCCAGTTGCGCCCGGCTTTCGGCATTGCCCCATGATGGGCGGGTGATCTATGTCTCGAGTTTTTCCAAGACCCTGAGCAGCGCCCTGCGTGTGGGCTATCTTTGTGCGAGCAGCGCATTCATCGAGCAACTGGCAAGCGTGAAGACCCTGACGGGGTTCGGCACATCGCGGTTTGCCGAAGCGGTGATCGCCACGCTCTTGGCCAATGGCACCTATCGCAAATGGGTGCAGCGCCTGCGCAGGCGGCTGAAAACCCAGATGGCCGCGACCTTGCAGGTATTGGAGGATGAAGAGTGGGAGGTGTTCGCCGTGCCCGCAGGCGGCATGTTCCTGTGGGCCCGGCCTCGTTTGGGGGTGGGTACTCAGCTGCAGGCCTGTGCACGGAAGCTGGGGGTCTTGCTGTCTCCCGGGGCGCTGTTCAGTCCGACGCAGGAACACAGTGACTGGCAGCGCATCAATGTGGCCTATGCTGATGATCGGCGGGCACTGGCCTTGTTCCGAGCCATGGGGCCCGCCAGATCGACCTCGACCATTCTGAAAACGACGAGAGTGTAGCTTTTTGCCATTATTCCGGCGCCAACGACTTGTGTTCAATGCCTTCTCGTTGCGAATCTCGTGTTCTGGAAACCGGGCTTGATGGCATCTGCCATTGCGAGAGGATTCAAGTGCAATGATTTCGGGCGTGCAACGACGTTTCGCCAACCTGGGTATGGCGAAAAAACTGGGCCTGGGCTTCACCCTGGTGCTCTTGCTGACCGCTGTGGTGGCGGCGATTGGCGTGTGGTCCCTGCAAACCGTGGGGCAGCGCTTCGAAGGGCTCAAGAGCATGTCCGCCCTCAATAGTGGTTTGCTGAAGGTACGCCTGATCGAGCAGGACTATGCGTTGCACGCCGACCCCAAATCCGTCGATGCCCTGCATGAAAGTGTCGATGCCCTGGCCACCCTGGCCGCGAGCCTCAAGACGCAGTCGGCGGCGAATGTGCCGGTGATGACCGATGTCGAGCAAGCCCTGGCGGCGTATCGCAAGGCGTTCGATGAGTTTGTCGAGTTGACCCAGACCAAGGACCTGGCCCTGGAGATGGCGAGTTGGTCGGTCTCCAGCGTCGCCAACAACCTCGACGTGTTGCAGGCCGGCCTCGCGGACGACGGCGCCTATGGCCTCAAGGAAAGCCAGGGCAAGGAGGGTGCAGAGTTCATTGAACAGGCCGGGCAGGTCAGCCAGGTCTCGCGGCTGATGTTGCAAGCCATGAACGAAGCCCGGGTGCGCCTCGACCAGAGTCGCAAGGGCGATGAAGACAATGCCGAGCAGGGCAAGATCGAGCAGGCTGATCAGGCCCTGGCTCAGGTCGAGCAACTGAAAGCCTCGGTCAAGGATGCGGGCTACCAGACGGTGCTCGGCGAGGTTTCGGGGCATATCGCCTCTTTCAGCGAAAAACTCGGCGAATACACCGGGTTGCTGGCCCAGGAAAAAGGGGTCTACAAGCAACTGCATGATCGTGCCGACCAAGTGGTCAGCCGGGTCAACCAGGCGTATGACGCCGAAGACCAGTCGATGCAGGCGCAGTTGAAGAAAAGCGCGCTGTTGATCGTGGGGTCGTCGGCTTTGGCCCTGTTGGTGGGGTTGATTGCCGCGTGGGTGATTACCCGCCTGATCGTCGCGCCTCTGCGCAGTGTGATCGCGGTGGCGCAGCAGATTGCCTCGGGCGATCTGAGCGGGCGAATGGAAGTCAGCCGTCGCGACGAAATCGGCCAGTTGATGCAGGCCATGCAGCAGATGGGCAACGGCCTGAGCCAGATGGTCAGCGGGTTGCAGGCGGGTATCGAGCAACTGGCGAGTTCCGCCCATTCGCTGTCCAGCGTCACCGAGCAGACCAATGTCGAGGTCAGCAGCCAGAAGGAAGAGACCGAACAGGTGGCCACGGCCATGAACCAGATGACCGCCACGGTGCATGATGTGGCGCGCAACGCCGAAGAAGCGGCGCAGGCTGCCCAGACGGCGGATGACAAGGTCGACAGCGGTCAGCAGGTGGTGCGCCAGAGTTTGCAGCGTATCGAATTGTTGGCGACCTCGAGCACCAGTGCCAGCGCCAGCATCGAAAGCCTGAGTGCGGAAATCCAGCATATCGGCACGGTGTTGAGCGTGATCAAAAGCGTGGCCGAGCAAACCAACCTGCTGGCGCTCAACGCCGCTATCGAGGCCGCCCGCGCAGGCGAGCAGGGCCGCGGGTTTGCGGTGGTGGCCGATGAAGTGCGGGCATTGGCCAAGCGCACCCAGCAATCGACCGAAGAAATCGAGCGGCTGGTCAGTACCTTGCGCAGTGCTGCGCAATCATCGGTACAGCAGATCCAGCAGAGCGGGGAACTGGTGAAACTGGCGGTCAGCGATGCGCTGGAAACCGAAAGCGCGCTCGGCAGCATCGCTGTGGCGGTGTCGTTGATCCAGCAGATGAACCAGCAGATCGCCGCCGCCGCCGAGGAGCAAAGCTCGGTGGCCGAAGAGATCAATCGCAGTGTGACCAGTATTCGTGCGAGCGCCGATCAATCGGCGTTGAGCATGCAGGGCAACGCCGCGTCGAGCATTCAGCTGGCGCAGTTGGGGGCTGAACTCAAGGGAATGGTGGGGCACTTCCGCCTTTGATCGCTGCCCGCGCGCAGCGACCAAAGGGCAGGCACCTCAGGCGTTGTTGGCGAGGAACGTCAGCAGCGCTTCATTGACGAAGTCGGGGTTTTCCCTGGCGGAGATATGCCCGGCATTCGGGATCAGGATCAGGCTGCAGCCAATGAGCTCGGCCATTTCCTGCGACTCTGCCGGCGGACGGGGTTTGTCTTGCTCGCCGCACATGACCAGGGTGGTATCGGCGTCCAGGCGTGACAGTTGCTCAAGTACATCATCACGGCTGAAGATCACCCGGCCCAGCGGGACGATGCTATTGAGCAGGCGCTCCCTGGGGAATGCCTGCAAGGCCTGGCGGAAGTCCTGGTACAGCGCGGATTCACGGTCGATGTCCGGACGGAAGAAGATCGGTGCGACCACGTCCAGCAATGGCTCCGGGATAGCCCCGGCGTCTTCGATCATCTTGAACAGCGAGAAATAGTACTGGCGGGTCGCCTCAGGCTCGGCGCCGAGGTAGGTGTCCATCAGCACCAGGCTGTTGATGCGTTCCGGGGCGAGCAATGCCAGGCGTGCGCCCCACATGCCGCCGACCGACAGGCCCACCAGGTTGGTCTGGGCGATATCCAGGTGGTCCAGCAACGCCAGGGTCTGGCGTGCCAGGTCGTCCAGTGAGCGAGTGTGCTCAGGCAACTGGCCCGATTCGCCATGACCCCACAGCTCAGGCACGATGACGCGGTACTGTTGCGACAGGGCTTCGATCTGCGGCGCCCACATTTCGCGGCCCCACAGGTAGCTCGAGCCCAGCAGAACGACCGGGCCGGTGCCCTGGTCAAGGTAGTGCAGCGGTTGTCCATCAATGATGGCGACAGGCATAGCAGGCCTCTGACTTCACGGAGTGAGGGGCATGTTTTTACGCTAGTCGCGGGGCGGAGGATAGATGCAAAGTGATGGCATGTTGCATAGAGGGAGGTGGTGAGCGGGCCCGCCCACCACAGGTGTAGCGATCAGTCGTAGATGACTTTCTTTTTCCAGTCGGCGTCGGCGTCCACCACTTTCAGGCCTTCGGTCAATTCGTTGACCTCGTCTTCGGCCGGCTTGCTGTTGGTGAGCACCGTGGAGTTGGCGCGTGCCAGTTGTTTCTCCAGCAATTGCAACTGGGCGCTGTAGACCACCGGTTCCGGTTGCTTGCGCAGGTACTGCACGCCACGCTCGAAAGCCAGGCGGGCCTGGCCGGGCTGGCCTTGCTGCAAGGCATGCTGGCCGAGGTTGTTGAAGAACTCGATATGCAACAACACCAGGATATGACGAATTTCCCGGATCCAGTGCTTGGCTTCGTTGGCCGGCAGGAAACCGTCCTGGGCCGCACGGGTGACCTGGCCATGCAGGGCTTCGAGCAGGAAGCGCACATCTTTGGCCTTGGCTTCGGTCTGGATCGGGGAGGGCGGGTTGTTCACCGGGATCGATTCGCCCTGGGCTGCCAGGGTGTTCAATTCGGCGACACGGGCCTTGAGCGGTGCGCTGGACTTGTTGAGGGCCAACAGGCGCTGGTTGACGTTGAGCTCGAGTCGGGTCAGCAACAGCTTGAGTGCCGGGGTCATCAACTGGCCGGGGAAGGTCTCGGTGATTTCACCGCAACGGCGCAGGCGATCGTTGAGTTCGATCTCGGTGCGCTTCTTTTCCAGCTTGTTGTTTTCCACCACGTGGTTCATGTAGCCAATGGCGATCAGTATTGCGATCCCGGCTATTACCAGCAGGGTGATCATGAGTGGTGTCACCGGTGTGACCTCTTTATAGGGTTTACAGTGGAGTGTAGTGATTGGGCCATCTGGCGGATAGGACTGTTCGACCAGTTGCCCAGCGGCTTTCTTCTCTATAGGTTGGCGTTCCCTGCATGGATGCACATTGCCATCATTTGCCAGCCTGAACTATAGCGTCTTGTCGGGCGCCAGAATATAGGCGTCAAAGCCCGGACGGGCAAAATGCCCACAAAGCCCGCAAAGCACGGCGAAGTCATTGATTTAAATAAATTTATCCTTGGGGGTTGACGACCTTTCAATCCATCCATAGAATGCGCGCCACTTGCAGCGTAAAGCACACAGCGAAACGCGGCAGGGAGTGAATGTTGTACGTGTGTCCCCTTCGTCTAGTGGCCTAGGACACCGCCCTTTCACGGCGGTAACAGG